>NZ_JBEHZD010000790.1:0-2758 GCF_040240285.1 Streptomyces sp. HSW2009
CCCCCCCCCCCGCGGGCCCCCCCCCCCCCCGCGGGCCCGCCGCCCCCCCCCCCCTTTTCCCCCCCCGCCCCACCCCCGGGGGGGGGGGGGCGGGGGGGCCCCCCCCCCACCATTACCGCCGCGCCCGGCGGGCGCTCCGCTGCCGGACCCGTGGGCGCATCGCCTTGCGGGCGTCGATGGCCACTACCTCGAAGTTGTCCACCGTACGGTTCACTCGGCCGAAGAGGTTGTCCGGGCCCGCGATGCAGACCTTGGTGATGCCTTGCTGCTGCATCGTTTCCACCATGTCCGGCCAGCGGATCGGGTGGTTGAAGGTGTCGAGCAGCATGGTGCGCACACCGTCCGCTGCGGTCAGCAGTTCGCCATTCTGGTCGGCGACGACCGGCAACTTGGGGTCGGCCACCTCGAAGGTGTCGAGGACCTCCGCCGCCTTGCGGCGCAGGGTGCCGAACGCCGGGGCGTGCACGGGCGGCCACATGGTGTACATGTTGTACCCCCCGAGCTCGCCGATCCGCTTCTTGAACCGGTCGAGCACGGGCTCGCGCAGGGACACGAGGTAGAAGCCCTGGTCGATGTAGCCGGAGACGTCGTGCCACTCCCCCTCGGCGTCCAGTTCGGCCAGCGCCTCCTGAAGCTGCTCCTCGGGGGTGTGGATCACGCAGTGCGTGACCGCCTCACGGTGCTCCTGCCGGAAGTACTCCTCCTCGCAGCGCGCCAGTTCGGCGGTGAGCCGTACGGTCTCCTCGAACGGCAGGGACCCCGCGTAGGTCACCGCGGCCCGCTGGCCGAAGCTCGGTCCGGCGCACAGCTCGGGCCGCTCCCCCAGCGTCTCCTCCGCCCAGTCGGCGAGGGAGAGACAGATGGTCAGGAAGGCGATCTGGGTGTGCGCGGCGTACTGGGCCTCTTCCTCGGCGTCCGACTGGCGGTACCGGTCGAACACGGAGTACCCCACCACCTCGTCGGCGATCGCGAGCCGGCGCCGGGCGTGGGGGTTGGTCAGCAGGAACTCGCCCACGTCGGTGAAGCGGAAGGGTCCCATCCCGGGGAAGACCATCGCCGTACGGCCGGTCTCCGGATCGGACGTCCGCCCCTCGGTGGCCTGTGCCTGTGGCTCGGTGGTCTGCTGCTCCGTCATGACTTCCCCCGCGGCGCCAGGTCGAGAGCGAGCTGCTCAAGCTGTCGTTTGTCGGGCTTGCCGTTGCGGTTCAGGGGGAATCGCTCCAGGACGTGAATGCGGTTGGGGTGCTCGAAGTCGGGCAGCAGGGAGGTGATCGGCTCCCGCCAGTGCCGCGGCTCGCGCTGCTGCTCGTCCTCGACGAAGAAGAAGAGCTGGCAGCCGCGCTGTTCGTCGGGGACCGGGACGATCTTGACCAGGCAGCCGGCCGCGGCCAGCTTGTGCTCAATGATCTCGGGGTAGAGCGTGTGGCCGTTGCGGTGCACCGCGGACTTCCTGCCGAGGACGAAGAGGTTGTCCCCGCCGTCCAGATAGCCGAAGTCGCCGGTGGGGTACCAGTCGGTCCTGGCCGGGTCGACGGGGGTGACGGTGCCGTCCTCCGCCAGATAACCCTCCATCAGGTCGGGCGAGTGGACCTGTATCTCCCCCACGTCGCCGGAGGTGAGGACGGCGCCCTCGTCGTCGACGATCCGCAGCTTCAGGCCCTGGACGGCCCGCCCACAGGCGACCACGTTGTCCTCGGTCGCGAAGGCCACGTTCCCGGCCTCGGTGCTGCCGTAGCTGTCCAGCAGGGGCAGTCCGAACCGCTCGACGTAGTCGGCGACCAGGCCGGGGTCCAGCGGGGCCGCCCCGCTACAGAACATCCGGACACCGGACAGCTCGTCCGCCAGGGCGGGCTTGCGGCCGATCATGTTGAGCATGCTGCGGTAGCTGGCCGGGGTGGCGTCGACCACCGTGGCCCCGCAGATGCCCGCCATGGTCATCGCCCGGTCCAGCCGCCGGTAGGGCGCGATGACCAGCGAGCACTTGACCAGCCAGGCGATGAGCACCATGGACAGCCCGTACTGGTGGGAGAAGGGCAGCAGCGGCAGCAGGACGTCATCGGGGCGATGGCCCACCTGCTGGGCGTTGCGCTCCAGGTTCTTCAGGAACTTCGCCCCGGTCTTGACGATGCCCTTGGGCTCCCCGGTGGAGCCGGAGGACCACATGATCAGCCCGTCGGGCAGCTCGCACCAGGTGTCGACGGAGAGCTTCCGCTCGGCGGGGGTGAAGTCCATGGACGCCGCGAGCAGTTCGTAGACGGTGACCTGGGCCGGGCTGTTCGCGGGCATCGGCGTGTCGTCGTCGACCACGCAGACCTTGACCCCGGCGAGGTCGCAGATGCGCTGGGTGGCATCCGGCCGTTCCTGGTGGTCGACCATGACGATCGACGCGCCGGTGTGCATCAGGGCGAGGAGGACACCGACGAAGCCGGCGGAGTTGCTGGCCTTCAGCATGACCCGGGTGCCGTTGCCGACCCCGCGCTCGCGGAGGGCTTCGGCAATGGCCAGGGCCCTCTGTTCGAACTCGGGAAGCGCATGCACCGCTTCCGTCCCAAAGACTTTCGCGGTCATCGGGTTTCACTGAGCCTTTCTTCTTCTTGCAGTCTCTTGGGGTGGGAGCCACCCACGACGCCGACACTCCGCGAGCCGTGGGCCGGGGCCGCGGGGGCCCCCCCCGGGGGGCCGGGGGGGGGGGCGGGGGGGGGCCCGGGGGGGGGGGGGCGCGCCGAGCGGGGGGGGGGGGGTGGGGGGGCCGGGGGGG
>NZ_JBEHZD010000791.1:0-2749 GCF_040240285.1 Streptomyces sp. HSW2009
CGGACACCACCGACTTCAACACATGTTGTCGGGTGGGCTGGGTCATAGGGGTATACCAGACCGCCCCGTTGCTCCCCGGGGCGCTATCATCCCGGGGGGGGGCCCCGGCGGGGGCCCCCGGGGGCGACCCACCCCCGGCGACGGGGCCGCCGCGCCGTTCCGCCGCCCCGTGTCGGCGGTGCGGCGCCAGCGTCCCTGTCGCGCCCCTCACTCTTCCGGCTGACCAGGGCGGACCCCATCCGCCCGGCTACTCATCTGGGCGTCTAGGTACGGGTACCTAGACGGTGGGTGGCTCGGCCCTGGCCCGGGCGTTGTCAGTGGTGGCGGATACAGTCGCTGGCATGGCACGGATTGCGGTGATCGGCGCCGGGATGGGCGCGATGGCAGCCGCCGCCAGGCTGGCCGTCGCGGGCCACCGGGTGGCGGTGTACGAGCGTGGGGACACGCACGGCGGCGGCGTCGGCCGCCTGGAGCGGGACGGCTTCTGCTTCGACACCGGCCCCGGGCTGCTGCACCTGCCGGCGGTCTACCGCGACCTGTTCGTGAAGACCGGCAAGGAGCCGCTGGAGCAGTGCGTGGAGCTGCGCCAGGTCGACCCGGCCGGCGCGCACGTCTTCGCCGACGGCACCACGCTCACGCTGCCGAACGCGTCCCGCGCGGGCGTGGTCGGCGCGCTCGACGGCGCGTTCGGCGCCGGTGCCGGTGAGCGGTGGAGCGATCTGATCAACCGGGCGCGCGAGGTCTGGGACGCCACCCGGCGCCCACTCCTGGAAGAGCCGCTGCGCGCCGACCCGACGGCGCTGGTCGATGACCCGTATCCGGCGCTGCGGCGCGCCTGGTGGCGGCGCGGCCCGGCGCCGCTGGCCAAGGTCGCCCGACGGGAGCTGGCCGATCCGCGGCTCGCCGCCCTGCTGGAGGCCCACGCCCTGGCGTACGGCCTCGACCCGCGCCACGCCCCGGCCAGCGCGACCGTGCTGGCCTATCTGGAGCAGACCTTCGGCAGTTGGTACGTACGGGGTGGGGTCCGGGCGCTGGCCGACGCGTTGTACGAGCGGTGCCTGGCCCGCCGGGTGGAGTTCACCTTCGCCGCGGAGGCCGGTGCCGTGCTGGTCAAGGACGGCCGGGCGGCGGGCGTCGAGTTCACCGATGGCACCACGGTCGACGCGGACCTGGTCGTGGCCGGTGTCGACCCGGTGGGCCTGACGCGACTGCTCCCGCCGCGGTTCGCCGCGGAAGATCCCCGCGGCGCTGTGGACCCTGCTGGAGCTGGCAGTGCGGCCGGCGTCGCGGCGGCTGCGGAGGGCGGGCAACTCGGCCGGTTCTCCGTGCTGCTGGCGCTGCGCGGCGCCCGGCCCGCGGGCACGGCGCACCGCACGGTGGTGCATCCGGCGGACCTCGATGCGGAGTATGCGGAGCTGTTCCCGGCGCGCCCCGGCCGGCGGGCGACGCCCGATGGGCCGGGCGGCGGGGTGGCCCGGCAGCCGACGGTGACGGTGCTGCGCCCGGACGACCTGGACCTGGTGCCGGACGGCGACCACGAGGCGGTGACGCTGACCGCGGCGGCCCGCCCGCACCCCGCGGTGGATTGGACCGACCCGGCGGTGGTCGAGCAGGCGGCCCAGCGGCTGCTGACCGCCGCGGCTGCGGTCCTGCCTGAGCTGTCCGAGCGGCTGCTCTGGCGCGAGATACGCACGCCGTACGACACGGCCCGGGACACCGGTGTGGCGAGCGGCGCCGTGCCGGCCCCCGCGCTCGCCGGCGCGGGCGGCGCCCGGCTGGCCCCGGCCAACGTCACCCCGCTGCCGGGCCTGTACCGGGTCGGCGGCTGGTCCCACCCGGGCGGCGGACTCGCCCACGCCGGCATGTCCGGCGCCATGGTCGCGGGCCTGATCGTCGACGGCGCGGACTGGCGCGGCTCGCAGTAGCCGCAACCACCCGACGGCGGGGTGACCGGCGCGGGTGGGTGACCAGCGCGGGTGGGTGTGCGGCCGGTGCGGTGGCCGACACGCGCGGGCGGTGGGCAGTGGCTGGCGCGGGCGGTGGCCGACGGGTGCAGTGACCGACGGGTGCAGAGGCTGGCAGTGGTGGCGCGGGGCGCCTCCGTCCCGCCCGTCCGCAGCGGGCCGGCGGCGCGTCCCGTCAGTAGCGGTACTGCTCGTCGTGGCCGGTGTGCCGCTGGTCGGGGTCGTACGACGGGTAGGGCTGGGGCGGGGTGACGGGGAGTTCGCCGTCGCGTTGTTGGGGGACCCAGATGCCGTCCGGCGGGGTCTGCGGGCCCGGGGCCTGGTCCTGGTAGGGCTGGGGCGTCCCGTAGCCGTCCGCCGGGTAGTCGCCCGATCCGTACGCGCCGGCGGCCGGTCCCGGGTCGTACGCGTCGGTGCCGTACCCCGCCGGGCCCGGGTAGCCGGCGCCCGCCGCGTACCCGCCGGGCCCGTAGTCGCCCTGGTCGTAGCCGTCCTGGCCGTAGGCGCCCGCGGCGTAGCCGTCCTGAGCCGGGGCCTGCTGGCCGTAGGAGGCGTGCGGGCCGGGGGCGTAGCCGTCCGGGGCGAAGGGGTCGGGGGAGCCGAGCGGGCCGGGGCCGTAGTCGTCGAGTGAGCCGGTGTGGGCGTACGGGTCGTCCGCGGGCGGGTGCGCCGGCGGGGCGCCGTAGGGCTGCTCCTGGTAGCCGGCGTAGGGGGTGCTGCCGTAACCGTCGTAGCCGTGGCCGGCCGGCGGCGGGTAGCCGGGCGGGCCGGCGGCGGCGGCGGGG
>NZ_JBEHZD010000792.1:0-2742 GCF_040240285.1 Streptomyces sp. HSW2009
GGGGGGGGGGGGGGGGGGGGGGGGGGGGGGGGGGGGGGGGGGGGGGGCGGGGCCGGGGGGGGGGGGGGGGGGCCGGCCCCGGCCGCAGGGTTCAGCCCTGGGGCACCTGCCGGGTCAGGCGCTGAGGCGGCCGGGCCCGTCGGTGCCGAAGACCTCGCCGAGCTCCCGGAAGACCGCCGTGTTCAGGGCGAACGCCTGCTTGCACTCGTCGATGACGCGCTGCTTCTCCAGGTCGTCCACGGGCAGTGCGTCCAGGAGCGCGCGGTACTCGCGCTTGAACGCGGCCGGGTTGTCGATCCCGTCGAAGACGTAGAACCTGACCCCGTCGCCCTTGCGGGCGAAGCCCCAGGTCTTCTCGGCCGTGCCGCGGATGATCTGGCCGCCCGCCAGGTCGCCGAGGTAGCGCGTGTAGTGGTGGGCGACGTAGCCGGCGGGCCACTGGCGGGCGCACTCGGCGACGCGCGCGGCGTACGCGGCGGTGGCGGGCAGCGGCTGGAGGTCGGTGCGCCAGTCGGGGCCGCCGAGGAAGGCCAGGTCGCGTTCGAGCGGGGCGGTACGGGCCAGTTCGGGGCGTATGAAGGGGCCCGCGACCGGGTCGCCGGCCAGGCGGGCGGCGGCCTCTTCCAGGGCGCGGTAGACGAACCAGAGCTGTTCCGTGTCGCGCCGGTAGGCGGCCACCCCGAGCTCACCACCGAGCAGGGCGCTCATGAACGTCGAGCCCTCCGCCTCGGTGTGCTGGGCGTGCGAAGCGGTACGGATCACCGTCGAGAACGGCTCGGGTGCGGATGCGGCGTCCAAGGCGGACCTCCGGGTGCAGAGGGGAGAGGAGCTACAGAGACTGCGGACCGTCCGTACCGGAAATGGCATGACAAGCCCGAACAGCGCGGGACACCCGGATTTGTGGGTGGCGCCGCCCCCTGATTGTGTCTAGTTAGGCTTGCCTAAGTCAATTGGTTGCCGACGAACTGTCGGTAAAAGATCCCCAGGTCGGACGGGCTGTCCCGGGTTGCGGACGCGATGGTGACGGCAGGCCGGGGCGACGGTCACGGACGGTGGTCGGCGTGCGGGCCGGGGTCAGTCGGCGTGCGGGCCGGGGTCGGCCGGGGTGTGGGTCAGAGACGGCCGGCGCGTGAGTCGGGGTCGGCCGGCCGCCGAGCCCGAGCATGCGTACGGGCCCCGCCGCGAGCCGTGCAGCTCGCGGACGGGGCCCGCGGGGACCGGTGCGCTCGGGGCGCGCGGTCGGGGTCAGGGCAGTGTGAGGATCTCCGCGCCGGTCTCGGTGACCACCAGCGTGTGCTCGAACTGCGCGGTGCGCTTGCGGTCCTTGGTGACCACGGTCCAGCCGTCGTCCCACATGTCGTACGTGTGCGTGCCGAGCGTCAGCATCGGCTCGATGGTGAAGGTCATGCCGGGCTTGATCTCGGTCGTGTGGTGCGGGCTGTCGTAGTGCGGCACGATCAGGCCCGAGTGGAACGAGGTGTTGATGCCGTGACCGGTGAAGTCACGCACCACGCCGTAGCCGAAGCGCTTGGCGTACGACTCGATGACCCGGCCGATGATGTTGATCTGCCGCCCAGGCTTGACCGCCTTGATGGCCCGCGCCAGCGACTCCTCGGTGCGCTCCACCAGGAGCCGTGACTCCTCGTCCACCTCGCCGCACAGGTACGTGGCGTTGTTGTCCCCGTGCACGCCGCCGATGAAGGCGGTGATGTCCAGGTTCACGATGTCGCCGTCGCGCAGCACCGTCGAGTCGGGGATGCCGTGGCAGATCACCTCGTTCACCGAGGTGCACAGCGACTTGGGATAGTTGCGGTAGCCGAGCGTGGACGGATAGGCCCGGTGGTCGCAGAGGAATTCGTGCGCGACCCGGTCAAGTTCGTCGGTGGTGACGCCCGGCGCGATGTGCCGCGAGGTCTCCACGAGCGCCTGCGCGGCGATCCGCCCGGCGATCCGCATCCGCTCGATGGTCTCGGCGTCCTGCACCTCGGGCCCGGTGTACGGCGTGGGGGCGTCCTTGCCGACGTACTCGGGCCGTGGGATGGCGGCGGGAACGGTACGGATGGGGGAGAGCTCCCCCGGTACGAGAAGCGACTGGCCAGACATGCCAGCGAGTGTATCCAGGCGTCATCGGGCACCATGGCCGCAAGCGGACCTGCGCCCGGCTGCCGGCCGTGCGCGGCCCGGGCGCCGGAGCGCGAGGAAACTGAGCGAAGAGGAGCCGTGATGGCGCTGTTCAAGAAGCCCGCCCCGGGCAAGCCGGGCGAGTGGTACTACTGCCTGCGCCACCAGCGCGTGGAGGAGGGCCCGGAGTGCCGGGCGGCCGACCGGATGGGCCCGTACGCCACCCGCGAGGAGGCGGCGCACGCCATGGAGCACGCGGCGGACCGCGAACGCGACTGGCAGGACGACCCGCGCTGGAACGACTGAGCAGCGGAGCGGGGTGCGGACCGGGTCGTGGGCCCGGTCATGGACCCGGTCGTGGGCCGGGTGGCGGGCCCGGCTGGACCGTGCCGGCTGGTCGTGGCCTAGCTGATCGTGACCGGCCCGCGGCGGCGCAGGGACCCCGCGAGGGTCGGGCCGCGGCAGCGCATGGGGCCCGGAACGGCCGAGCCGCCCGGCGGCCGGGCGGGCGGCGCCCCCGCCCCCCGCCCCCCCCCCCCCCCGCGCCCCCCTCCCGGCGTCCCCGCCGGGCGGCGGCGGTTCTCCGGGCCCCCGCCCGGCCCGCGTGGCCCCCGCGTTAGG
>NZ_JBEHZD010000793.1:0-2742 GCF_040240285.1 Streptomyces sp. HSW2009
GGCGGCGTCGTGGCCCGCGTAGGCCGCGTACGCCGGGTGGCCCGTGCCGTCGTCACCAGCCGGGGCCTGGTCGCCCGCCGTCCCGTACCCGGCGTCCGGCGCGTTGGCGGGCGGGGCGACGCCGGGGCCGAGGCCGTAGATGCCGTAGCCGTCGGTGTCGTCGGGCAGCGGCTCGGGCTGGTAGGTGGGCACCGGGGCCGGGGCGGTCTCGGGCGGCGGCGGTGTCGCCCCGTCGGCCTGGAGGTCGGAGACCCGCAGCGTGGGTTCGGAGACCTCGGCGGCGGCGCCGCGGCGGCGCTTGCTGCCGGCGGCCCCGCGCCCGGTGGACGCCCGCCCGCCGGCGCCGTTCGCGGGGCGGCGCAGTGCCCAACCGGTGGCGAAGCCGCGCCGGAAGGAGAGCGTGACGTAGGTCTGGCCGACCGCGAAGGCCGCCGCGCCCGCCGCGATCACCAGGACCGACGGCAGGACGACGCCGACCACCACGCCGAGGAAGCCGCCGAAGGCCAGCAGCCGCCAGCGCAACCGCGCCTTGTACTGGAGCAGCACCTCGCCGAGCAGCCACAGTGCGACGACGCCGAACGCGCAGTAGAGGACCGCCCAGCCCATGTACGCCCCTCCCGTCCGGCCGTCAGGTTGCGGCCGTCGCGACTGTCAGGGGCGTCGGTGCAGCCCCAGGTTCTCGTAGATTTCCAGCGTGGCCGTGGAGTGGTTCAGGGTGATGAAGTGCAGCCCGGGGATCTCCTCGGCCATCAACCGCGCGCACAACTCGGTGGCGTAGTCGATTCCGATTGAGCGTACAGCCGCCGGATCGTCCTTGACCGCCAGGATGCGCGAGGCGAGTTCGGGCGGGAAGGCGGCGTTGCTCAACTGGGCGAAGCGCTCGATCTGCCGGACGTTGGTGACGGGCATGATCTCCGGAATGATCGGCGTCGGGCAACCCGCCGCCGCCACCCGGTCGCGCAGCCGCAGGTAGTCCTCCGGGTAGAAGAACATCTGGGTGATCGCGAAGTCGGCGCCCGCGCGGCACTTGTCGATGAAGTGCCCGATGTCGGTTTCCCAGTCCGTCGAGCGCGGGTGCATCTCGGGGAATGCCGCGACGCCGACGCAGAAGTCGCCCGACTCCTTGATCAGCTCGACGAGTTCGGCGGCGTAGGTCACGCCCTGCGGGTGGCGCACCCACTCGCCCATCGGGTCGCCGGGCGGGTCGCCGCGGACCGCGAGCATGTTGCGGATGCCCGCGTCGGCGTACTGGCCGATCACGTTGCGGAGTTCACCGAGCGAGTGGTTGACCGCGGTGAGGTGGGCGACGGGGGTCAGCGTGGTGTCGGTGGCGATCCGCTCCGTCGCCCGCACGGTGCCCTCACGCGAGGAACCGCCGGCGCCGTACGTCACGGAGACGAAGGTGGGGGCCACGGCCTCGATGCGGCGGATGGCGTTCCACAGGGTCCGCTCGCCCTTCTCCGTTTTCGGGGCCGCGAACTCGAACGAGTACGACTGTTCACCGGACGCGAGGAGGTCACGTACGGTGCGAGCGCGGTCGGTCCGGGTGGACGCTGTGCCTAGGGCCATACCAGCAGGTTATCCAGGCAGCCGGCGACGCCCCAACCTTCCGTTGCGATATGCCCGATTAGCACCGTTCGTTGTCCAGGTTTCGGACAGTGCGGCTGGCGCGTGGGAGCGCCCGCGTGTACCGCACGGACGGCTCTGAGCAGCGCCGGAAGCCGGTGGTTGACCCGCGGTGGGGCGACGAGCTGCGTACGGAACGCGCCGTCCCCGGCGTGCGGCCGAGGGGGCCCGTGACTCTCCTGAGACGCTCGCCACACCTCGCCCGTCCGGGGCCCGCTCCGACCTCCCGGCTGCGGCCCCGGCTCCGAGCCCGCCCCGATCCCGAGCCCCGTCCCAGCTCTGGCCTTCGGGCGGCTACGCCGACCGTTCGCGTATCCGCCGGGCGAGGTCCGCGGTCGCCGCCGCCGGGTCGGTGGCCTCGGTGAGGGCGCGCACCACCACGACCCGGCGGGCGCCGGCGTCGAGCACCTGGTCCAGGTTGGTGGCGTCGATGCCACCGATGGCGAACCAGGGCCGGTCGGCGTCGAGCGAGGCCGCGTACCGCACCAGGGAGAGTCCGGGGGCGGGGCGGCCCGGCTTGGTCGGGGTGGGCCAGCAGGGGCCGGTGCAGTAGTAGTCCACGCCGGGCTCGACGGATGCCGCCCTGGCCTCCGCCTCGGCGTGGGTCGACCGCCCGATCAGCACCTCGTCGCCGAGGATCGCCCGGGCGGTCGGCACCGGCAGGTCGCCCTGGCCCAGGTGCAGCACGTCGGCGCCGGACGCGGTCCTGGTGCCGCGGGCGGCGAAGGCGACGTCCGCCCGGTCGTTGACGGCGAGCAGCTTGCCGTGCCGGCGACAGGCGTCGGCGAAGACCGCGAGGTGGTCGAGCTCCTCGGCCGCCTCCAGGCCCTTGTCCCGCAACTGCACGACGTCCACCCCGGCGGCGAGCACCGCATCGAGGAATTCCGGCAGGTCACCCTGGCGTTTGCGGGCGTCCGTGCACAGATAGAGCCGGGCGTCGGCAAGTTGCTGGCGTGCGGTGGCCATGGGTCGGCCTCCCCCAAGTTCGGCGGGGGGGGGGGGGGGGGGGGGGGGGGGGGGGGGCCGGCCCCCCGCCCCCCCCCCCCGCGGGGCGGGGGGGCGGGGGCGCGGGGCGGGGGGGGGGCGCGCCGGGCGGGCCGGCGCGCCGCCGCGCGC
>NZ_JBEHZD010000794.1:0-2736 GCF_040240285.1 Streptomyces sp. HSW2009
CCCCCCCCCTCCTTTTTTTTTTTTTTTATTGTCCGCCCCATCTTTTTTTTTTTTTTTTTTTTTTTGTTTTTTTTTTTTTTTTTTTATTTTTTTTTTTGGGGGGGGGGGGGGGGCCACGGGGCGGGGCCCCCGGGGGGGCGGGGGGGTCGGGGCCGGCGGGGGGGGGGCCCGGATGGTTCGCGGCCGTGCCGGGGCACGGCCGTGCACGGTCGGCCGCGCCGTCAGCGGTTCTGGATCGCCCAGAACTCCTCGAAGGACAGCTTGCCGTCCGCATTGGTGTCGGCCGACTTGATGATGGCCTCCGCGACGGACTCCGTGACGAACGGGTCCCCCAGTTGGGCCATCACGCTCTTGTACTCGGACGCGCTGATGAAGCCGTCCTTGTCCAGGTCGTACCGCTCAAAGGCCGTGCGTGCCGCCTCGATGTCCGCCACCTGAGCCCCCTTCTCTGTGCTTGCTGATGACCAGCACACATTAGCGACCGATCGGCGCGGCCCCGCAGTCAGCCGGCGGATCAGCGGCGGCCGGCCGCCGTGACCAGCTTCAGGTAGCGCGCCCAGTCCCACAGCGGCCCCGGGTCGGTGTGCGTGGAGCCCGGCACCTCGTGGTGGCCGATGATGTGCTGCCGGTCCACGGGCAGGCCGTGGCGCGCGCACAGCGACGCGGTGAGCGCGGCCGACGAGCGGTAGAGCGCGTCGGTGAAGTACTCGGGCCGGTCCACCCAGCCCTCGTGCTCGATGCCGATGCTGCGGGTGTTGTAGTTCCAGTTCCCCGCGTGCCAGGCGATGTCCTTCTCCCGCACGCACTGCCCGACCAGCCCGTCGGCCGAGCGCACCACGTAGTGCGCGGACACCTGCTTCTTGGGGTTCTGGAAGATCGCCAGGGTGTCCTGGTAGGTCTCCTGCGTCACGTGGATCACGACGAAGTCGATCGGGTACGCCTCGGGGCGGCCCGACGCCGTGTAGTTGGAGGTGCTCGCGGGCACCCAGCGGGCCCCGGGGTAGTCGACGCGGCCGGCCCGCGGCTCGGGTCTCGCCGTGGCCAGCGGGGCGGATGCGCCGGCCAACCCGATGGCGGTGGCACCGAGCAGCGCACCGCGCAGCAGCCGGCGGCGGGAAGCGTGGGGGGTGTGGTCTTCCATGGGGACTCCCGGTTCGATGGTTCGGCGGTTCACGGGCCGATCACGCGCTCCGCACGGGGCGGGAGCGCACCGCACTCCCCTGGGTGGGGGGCCGGGGCGTGCGGGCTGCACCAACACAACGATGAGACAGGGACATGACACTCGTCCCTCATCGTGAACCGCGCGGGGGGCGCTGCCAAGACGACCGGCCGCACAGCGGACGTACGGCGGGCAAAGAAAGTTGCCGACACCGTGTCCACCCCCTTGAAAGGATCATTCGAGCATGTTTCGGCCATGCGTAATCATCACGTATTTTTGACATTCACCCATTGCTTAGAAGGCACGTGGCACAGTTCACCTTAAATTGACATCTAAAATGTCGCATTTCGTTAGCGTACGCGCCTAATGTTGCTTTGGAAGGCTCGCACCCTGTCTGCGATAGTCGAACCAGCGGCCCCCATTGACCCGGGCAAGGTCGTTCAGCACCTGCCACGGCCACACCCCCTCGCGCCGTGGCAACAGCGATATCGGCGCCCCCGCCCGTCCCACGACGCGGCGGGGGCGTTCGCGTTGCTGGTGGGCGTTTCGCGTCGCCGGTGCGGACGTCCAGGTTGCCGCCGGGAGCGTTCGTGTCGCCGGTACGGGGCGAACGCCTCGCCGGTGGGGCGATCTCGTCGCCGGTGCGGGCGTTCATCTGAACCGATGGGGCTCAGCGGCGCCCGGCCGATGATCGGGTAGCGGCCTCGGGGGCCGTCAGCGGTCGGCCACCCGCATCTCGAACCAGGTCGTCTTGCCCAGCGGCAGCAGGTCCACGCCCCAGCGGTCGGAGAGCTTGTCCACCAGGAACAGGCCGCGACCGCTCACGTCCAACTCGTGCACCGGCATCAGACACGGCAGGCCGCGGGAGGGATCGCGCACCTCGACCCTGATCCAGCCGCGCCGGCGCAGCATGCGCAGCCCGAAGGCGCGGGCGCCGGTGTGCCGTACGGCGTTGCCGACGAGTTCGGAGACGAGCAGCACCGCGTGCTCGGAGATCTGCGGGCCGAGGCCCCATTGACGGAGCACCACGGACTGGGTCAAGCGGCGGGCCACGGCGGCCGACTCGGGGAGCGAGGACAGTCGGACCTCGTCCACCGCCGGGTTGCCGTACAGGTCGAGCGCCTTCGTGGCGAGTTCATCGTCAATGGTCGACACCCAGCGCGCGGGAGCGGATTCGGCTTCCCGGCGCGGCTGGTCCCTTCCCTCCAAGCCCGCCATGCCCCCATCATGGCCGCCCAGCGGGCCCCTCGGGGCCGAACCATGGGATTGGGCCCGCCGGCGCGCAAGGCCACACATCTCCGCCACGACATATGCCTAAGGCAGGTACAACCGTTCGACCGCGGCGACGACCTGCCACAACACCGCACGGAGCCCGTACGACGGGGGGCGCGTACGGGCGGGAGACCACGGTCGGGTACGGGGCGGGCGGCGGCGCGGGGCGCTGTCACCGGGGCGGATACGGGGCGGGGCGCTGTCACCGGGGCGGGGGGCGGGGCGCGGGGGGGCCCCCCCGCGGGGGGGGGGGCCCCCCCCCCCCCCCCCCCCCCCCCCCCCCCCCCCCCCCCCCCCCCCCCCCC
>NZ_JBEHZD010000795.1:0-2733 GCF_040240285.1 Streptomyces sp. HSW2009
CCGCTATGGGGCGGCGTATAGCCGGGCGCGCGGCGGGCTAGCCAAGGGCGGGTGGGGGCGCCGCGCGGCGGGGGCAGGGGGCCCGCGCCGCCGATGACGATGACGACGTTGGGGTCGCGCCACACGTGGTCGGCGACCTTGTCTGAGGTCAGTACGGTCATCCGCTCCTGCTCGGTGCCGAGCGCCTCGCAGATGACGAAGGTGCGGTGGACGGGGCCGAGCAGCAGGGCCAGTTCGGCGGGACCCGCGCCCGGCGAGGTGAGAACGGCGACCTTGGGGTGCGCCCGGCAGACGTTGACGGCCCGGCGCAGGTCCCGGCTGTGGGCGCTGACCACCTGGGCGTCGTCCCAGGGCATGCCCGCCCGGGCGAAGGCGGCGGCGACGGCCGAGACGGCGGGCACCACCTCCACCTCAAGGCCGTGCTCGGGCGCGCGCAGGGCCCGGACGACGCCGAAGAAGCCGGGGTCGCCGTCGGCCAGTACGACGGCGGAGCCGCGGTGCCCCGCGATGCGCCGGGCGGCGAGGTCCACGCTGCCGAGCCGGATGCGCTCGGCGGCGGGCGGCACTTCGGGCCTGGCCAGGTGGTGGGCGGCGCCCGCGACCAGGGTGGCGGCGCCGAGCGCGGAGCGGGCCGCGTCCGTCAGGGGGGAGCCGTCCCATCCGATCACCGTGACGCGGTCGGCCATCTCTCGTCAGTCTCCTGGGCTGTGATCGCGGGCGCCCGCGGGGGCTCGGGCGAAGCCCCTGGGCATGGGCGGGGTGACGCGGGCAGAACGCGGGAAACCCGGCGGGCGCATACGAACGTTCCCCGCGCGCCGGCCGGCGGCCGGGCTGCGGAGCGGAACACCGTGAGCGTACCCCCGGGTGGTCCAGACCGGCGGTGCGGGCCGCTCAGCGCCAACTCGGCAGCGGCGCGTACCCGGAGCCGTCGGCGAACTGCTCGGGGCCGCCTTCCAGGTCCTCGGGCAGCAGGCTCCACACGATCAGGTCGGTACGGATGTCCGCCCAGCCGCCGTCCTCGGTGCGCGACCGCGCTATCCAGGCGTTGCGCAGCACGCCCTCGCTGATGCAGCCGACCTTCTGGGCGACCTGTTGGGCCGCGGTGTTGCCGGCGGCGGTGCGCAGTTCCAGGCGCTCGAACTTCTGGGCCCGGAACAGCCAGTCGGCCACGGCCAGGACGGATTCGCTCGCGTACCCCTCGCCGCGCGCCCAGGGCGCGGTGACGTAGGCGATCTCGGTGGACAGGGTGCGCCAGTCGGTGTGGAAGAGGGTGACGACACCGACCAGGCGCTGGGTGAGGAACTCCGATACGCCGAAGACGATGCCGCGCCCCTGGACGCGTTCGTGCGGGGCGCGCCGAACGATCCAGTCGCGGGCCCGGTCGGCGGTGTAGGGGTGGCCGACCGAGGTCCAGGCCACGATCTGTTCGTCGTTCATCATGTCGGTCAGCGGCGGGACGTCGGCCAGCTCCAAGGGGCGCAGCTCCAGCCGGTCCGTACTGATCGATACGTCCGGAAAGGTGCGTGTCATGCGCTGCTCCAACGCGGAGAGGTGTACGTGCCCGGGGCCGTCTGAGTGCACAAGCATGCAGCATGCGGCCGTAAATGTGCCATGCGCGACGGCCCCGCGCACGCCCGGGGGGTGCGCGGGGCCGTCGAGAGCCGGAGGGTGGATCAGCTCGTCGGGGCGCCGAACGCCGGGATGACGGCGCCCTCGTACTTGTCCTCGATGAACTTCTTGACCTCGGGCGTGTTCAGCAGCTTGGCGAGCTTCTTGACCCGCGGGTCGTCCTCCTTGCCCTCCTTGACGGCGAGGAAGTTGGCGTACGGGTTGCCCTCGCCCTTCTCCAGTGCGAGGGCGTCCGTGGCGGGCTTGAGCTTGGCGCCGATGGCGAAGTTGCCGTTGATGACGGCGGCGTCGACGTCCTTGAGGCGCGCGGGGATCTGCGGGGCTTCGAGCTCGGTGAACTCGATGCCCTTCTTGTCCTTGATGTCCTTGAGGGTGGCGTCGCTGCCGATGCCGTCCTTCAGCACGATCAGGCCGTTGTCGGCGAGCAGCTTGAGCGCGCGGCCCTCGTTGCTGACGTCGTTGGGCAGTGCGATGGAGCTGCCGGGGCCCAGGTCGGAGAGCTTCTTACCCTTCTTCGTGTAGAGGCCGAGCGGCTCGATCTGGACGTTGACGACCGGCACGATGTGGGTCTTGTGCTTCTTGTTGAACTCGTCCAGGTAGGGCTTGTGCTGGAAGAAGTTCGCGCCCACCTCACCGTTCTCGGTGGCGGTGTTGGGGAGGATGTAGTCGTTGAACTCCTTCACCTCCAGCTTCAGCCCCTCCTTCTCCGCCAGGTTGTCCTTGACGAACTTCAGGATGTCGCCGTGCGGCGTCGGGCTCGCGGCGACGATCAGCGGCGAGTCCTTGTCGCCGTCGTCCTTGGAGTCGGAGGGCGCGCTGCACGCGCTGAGGGCGATGGCGGCTGCGGCGGCGACCGCGGCTGCGGCGGTGAGCTTGGTGGTGGTACGCACGAAGAGTGCCTCTTTCTGGACGTTACTCGACACACTCGCGGTCGAGAGGGTATGCCCGGCAAAGGGTCCGGGCGGGTGGGGACGGGGACGGATGGTTCTGGTGGGTCGGGCGGCCTATCGGTCTGGGCGGCCGGCCGCTCGGTTCGGGTGTCGCCGGGCTGCGGCCGGTTCAGCCGGCGCGCCCCCCCGCCCGGGGGGGGGGCCCCGCGGCGGG
>NZ_JBEHZD010000796.1:0-2727 GCF_040240285.1 Streptomyces sp. HSW2009
GGGGGGGGGGGGGCCCCGGGCGCGGCCCCCCCCGGGGCGGGGGGGGCCCGGAATCCCCCTCGCGGTGGGGGCCGGAACCCCGCGGGGCTCCGGCTGCGCGTGCCGCCGGGCCGACGGTCACGGGGGCCAGCCGGCCAGCGGCCGTGCCGGGCGGCACGACCGGGGTGGGCCGTGCCGGGGCCCCGCCTTCAGCCCGGCCTCATGCCGCATCCGGTCCTAGAACTCGACGTCCGAGCAGGCGTAGAACGCGTTGCCCGTGTCGTTGATCGTCCAGACCGAGACGAGGACGTGCTTGCCGGTGCGGTGCGGCAGGGTCGCCGGGTGACTGGTGTTCGTCGAGGGCTGCCGGCCGCGGTAGGGGACGGTGAGGAACGGTTCGAGATCCAGGCTGGCCCGAGTCACCTGCTGGGTCGGGTCGAACCCTTCCTTGGTGAGGTAGTAGCGGAAGTCGGTGGTGGAGTGCGGCACCGGAATCCGCCAGTTGAGGTTGAGGCTCTGGCCCGAGGTGACCTTCGTCGCCGGCCACTTGCCGCCGCGCGGGTCGTCCAACGGGGACCACCGGGCGTCGGCACCGGCGCAGATCTTGCCGTCGGCGGGGCCGCGCGACGGGAAGCCCTTCGGGCCCTCGACGCTCATCGGCTCCCACTGGATCTGGCCACAGTTCTTGACCTTGCCCTGGGCGCACAGGATCTGCCGGCTCGGCGGACTGTCGGTGTAGCCGTGGCTGCTGGCGGTCCCGCCGGTCACCAGGACCGATGCGCCCGCGATGCCAAGCCCGAGGATGGCCGCACTGATCTTCTTACGCATGCTTGGCTCCTGACAAGCGTGTGGGGAGTGCGTGGGGGTTGATCTGGCGTGCGTGAAGTGGTGCGCGGGGGGTGCTGGGGCTCGTACGGATGGGGGGTGGTGGGTGCGGTCTAGACCAAGGCGCAGACTAGTCCCGCCAATTGAGCATGTCCATACCAAACGGCACGAGGATGCGGTCGCACCGCCACCTCGATTCCTTGATCAGTTCACCGTTGGGACGGTCATTCCCCGCGACCCAGGCCCGGGCCCGCGCCCCGTCCTTCCCGCCCGCCAACTGGCGCTCCACCAGCCGCTGTTCCCGTACGTCATCGGCGGTCTCCAGGTACCAGAGCGCGGCCAGCGACCGCCGCGCCTCGCGCCAGCCCGGGGCGTCGCAGGCGAGGTAGTTCCCCTCGGTGATCACCAGTCGGGCCGTCGGTGGCACCAGGTGGCGGGCGGCGACCGGCTCGTGCAGCGTCCGGTCGTAGTCGGGTACGTAGATCTCGTACTCCTCCTGGCGCACCACCCGCTCCAGGAGGGCCGCGTATCCCCAGACGTCGAAGCTCGGCGCCGAGCCCTTGCGGTCGGTCAGGCCGAGCCGGGCCAACTGCGCGTTGGACAGGTGGAACCCGTCCAACGGCAGATAGGCCGCCGTCCCCGCCCCGTACCGCTCCTCCACCGCGGCGACCAGCGCCCGCGCCAAGGTCGACTTCCCGGCCCCCGGCGCGCCCGCGATCCCCACCACGCGCCGGGCGGGGCGCCGCGCGACCGGGGTACGGGCGGGCTGCGGGTCGGTGGGTGGGGATGCCACCGGCTCGGTGGGTGCAGGTGCTGCCGGTTCGATGGGCGCGGGTGTCGGGTCGGTCGCCGGGCGGTCCGGTGTCGCGGGCGGGCGCTCGGGCCCGGCCACCAGCGCCCAGGCCGCGGCGGCAAGCGCGGGAAGGTCCAGAGGTGCGGAAGCGGAAGCCATGGGAGGGGACGGTAGCGGGCGGGCCTCGGGTGGCTGCCGGTGCTGGGGGGACGGGGAGCCGTGCGGCTCCGGGGTGGCCGCTGCCGGTGCTGGCGTTACGGGTGTGGTGGCTGCGGTGGGTGTGGGGCGGGGCGGCGGGGGGCCGGGGAGAAGGCCACCGCCAGGTCCTTGACCAGGACCTTACGCTCGTAGTCGGCGAGTTCCAGCAGGCCGCGCGAGGTGCGGCGGTGCACCGTGCCGTCCACCGCGTCCACCACCGGGGTGGGCACGCCGTCCCGGTGCCCGGCGTCCAGCGCGGCGAGCTGGCTGCGCTGCATCGCGGCGGCGACGCCCGGGGCGTACCGCAGGCTGACCGGCTGTACGGAGAAGATCGTCAGGCCCACCGGTACGCAGCGCGCCGCCAGCACCCGGGTCAGGGCGTCGCCGACCGCCTCGGCGTCGCGCAGGGTGGTGGGGCGGGGCGCGGGGCCGCGGGGTGGGTTCGGCAGGTCGTCGTACGCGTCGGCCGGGAGTCGGGAGAGCACGCTGGTCAGCGTGGCCTCGACCTGTTCGCGCAGGTAGGTGGCGTGGTCGTCGACCGCGAGCACGGCCCGTGCGGTGTCCTCGACCTGCCAGACGACCAGGACCACCGCCCGCAGGTCGATGCCGCGCGCGTCCATCACCGGTATCGGTTCGCTGCGCCAGTGCCGCAGGCGTATGTCCACCCGGCGGCGCAGCAGCAGCGGGTTGATCCACATCAGGCCCGTTCGGCGTGCCGTGCCGCGGTAGCGCCCGCACCGGCTCAGCACCCGGGCGCCGCCCACCTGGCCGCGGGTCAGGCCGCCGAAGGCGAACAGGGCGAGGCCGCCGGCGAGGGCGAGGCCCGCCCAGGCCCAGGCCGGGGCGGTGGCGGGCCGGGGGGGCGGGGCCCCCGCCCCCCCCCCCCCCCCCCCCCCCCCCCCCCCCCGCCCCCCCCCCCCCCCCCCCCCCCC
>NZ_JBEHZD010000797.1:0-2714 GCF_040240285.1 Streptomyces sp. HSW2009
GGGGGGGGGCGCGGGGCCCCGGGGGGGCGGGCGCCCCGGGGGCCGCCGGCCCCCCCCGCTGGCCGGGCCCGGCGGCCCCCCGAACCCCCCCCGCCGCCGGGGGGCGGCACCCACGCCGCGAGCCCGTCGGCTGACGGCACCCCGGGCAGCCGCGGGTCCTCCCCGTCGCCCGCCCCCGGCCGGGCCGGATGCCCGTCCAACGGCCGTACGAGCACACCGGCGAGGAGCGCCGCTGCGGCCGGCGGCGCGAGCAGTTCCGGCACCTCGGCCAGCGCCTCGGCGGCCCGGTGCCGGGCCGGGTCCGGCCGGTCGCGGCGCAGCCTGGCGGCCATCGCGGCGGCGTAACAGGCCCGCAGCAGCGCGGTACGGCGCGCGCCGGCGCCGCCGGTCAGCGGCACGTGCTCCCACGCCCAGCCGTGCCGCACCGCGCCGTCGCCGGCCGTCAGCGGCACGGGCGCGGGCGCCTGCGGCCCGTGTTCGACGGCCCGTACCAGCACCAGGTCCTTGCCGTAGTACGCGGGATGCCAGGCGGCCCCCGCGGCCCGCCCGATCCCGGCCAGGCTGCGGCGCACCCGGTCGAGCCCCGCCTCGTGGTCCCCGCAGTCCTCCACGCTGGCCCGCAGCGCACTGGTGACGACGACCACCGTGGCGGCCCGCCCCTCCCCGCCGGCGAAGTGCGCGAGCACGTCCCCCGCATCCGCACAGTCCGGCGGGAACCCGGGCGCGTGCCGCGGCGGCCAGCAGTAGGCGGCGGTCATCGGAACGCACCTCCGGTGTGGCGGTGGCAGCGGCGTTGGGACGCCGACCTGCCGGCCGGTGGGCAGGGGGGTACGTGCGCGTACGCGGGCGCGGGGCCGGCCGGGGGTGTGGGGCCGTACGTGGGACCGAAGAAACCTGGCGGTACGTGCGCGTGCGCGCGTGCGGGGTCGGCTGCGGGACGGCGAGCGTACGTGGGCCCGAAGTCGCTCGGCGGTACGTGCGCGTGCGCGCGTGCGGGCTCGGCTGCGGGACGGCGGGCGGGCGCGGGCACGAGGCCATGCGCAGGCACGCGCGCGTACCCGGACGCGGCCACACGCGCATACGCGGGCGCGACGCCACCCCACCGCCAGCCCCTCACCAGCCCTACTCCGCCCCTCGCTGAACCCGCCCCCGCCCCGCCCCTCACCGGCTCCGCCCCCGCCGGAACAGGTCCACCGCGAGTCGGCGCAGGCCGGGGAAGGCGATGAGGAGCAGCACGGTGGCCACGCCGGTGATGGCCAGGGTCCGACCCAGTGCGGCGGCGCCGGAGCCCGGGAGGCCCTGCCAGATGCCGAGCCCCACACTGAGCGGCAGGCCGACGGCGGCGAAGAGGCCCAGTATGGCGTTGCTGGTCTCCGTCTCGGCGGAGAGCACCTGGCGGGAGAGTTCGCCCAGGTCCTCCTTGAGCGTCTGCACCTCGTCCGGCAGCCGCGCACTCTCCTTCCATCTGCGCAGCACCCCGCCCACGGTGGCCTGCCGGCCGAAGTCGGCCGCCAGGTAGCCGCGCCGGAACACCAACAGGTCGCGCTCCAGTTGGGCGATGACCCGCTGCCGCGGCTCCGCCTCGCCGAGCCGCGCGACCTCGCTCCCGAAGGCGCCCAGCACGATCTGCTGCAACCGCCCCAGGGCCAGCGCGTCCGCGTACAGGGTGTGCAGGTGGTGGGTGGCGCTGTTGTAGTAGTTGGCGAGGTCATCGGGCCCCGAGTCGGGCGTGCTGCCCACCAGGACCAGGCCGCGCTGCCCGAGCACCGCGCGCACGTCACTGGGCAGCGGGAACCGCAACTCCGCCAACTCCTCGCGCGCCTCAGGGCCGGGCGGATAGACCATCGCCTGGTTGAGCTGCCACAGCCACTGGTCGATGGCCGACCAACTCTCGTCCTCCGGGCGGTGGTTGAGCATGGGCAGATGGCCCCGTGCGGTGACGAGCGTGCAGTGCACGGCCTCGCGCTCGGTGCTGGGGAGCCGGCAGCCCGGCGGCAACTGGCTGGCGACCCAGTCACGGTAAGCGCCGTCCGCGTGGTACGGATCGACGTACGTGCAGTTCCGCAGCGCCCGGGCCAGGCCCGCCGGCGGTACGGCGGGCAGGCTGCCGTGCAGCAGCACCACCCCGTTGGCCGCCGGGCGCACCCCCATCCGCCCGAACATGCCGAGAACGGACTCGTTCAGCCGCACCAACTCCACGGCGCTGAGCCGAAACCCGTGCGGCGCCGCCCCCGCCCCACCCACCTCCCGGTGCCAGCGCACCTCCGGCCCCCACAGCAGCGGCACCAGCCGCGGGTCGGTGTAGTTCACCCGGCGCGCGGTGGACGAGTCCACGTCGTTGCCCCCGCGCCGCCACCAGCGCACCAACGGCCCCGCGACGTATGGAGCCGCCGGCACCGTGTCGATCTGCACCGCGAAGATCAGCACGATGTCGCGGCGCACCAGCGTGGCGGGGTCGTCGAGGGGAGCGATCGGCGCGGGGGGCGCGCCCGGTGCGGGTGCCGGCGCCGGTACGGGTGTGGGCCCAGCCGTCGGCGCGAGTGTAGGCCCAGGCGTAGGTGCAGGCGCAGGGGTAGGCCCAGGCGCAGGCGTCAGCGGTTGCGGTTGGCCCCCCGGGCCAGCCGCGCCCCCCCGTACCCCCCCACCCCCCCCCCCCCCCCCCCCCCCCCCCCCCCCCCCCCCCACCCCCCCCCCCCCCCCCCCCCCCCCCGCGC
>NZ_JBEHZD010000798.1:0-2704 GCF_040240285.1 Streptomyces sp. HSW2009
CCGGCGGGGTGGGTGCCGGTGCGGGGGGCGCCGGCGCTCACCCGGGTCAGCCCTTCTCCGTCACGCCCGCCGCGTCGAACGTGGCCACCTCGTGCATGGCCCGCGCCGCGCTCTGCACGATCGGCAGGGCCAGCAGGGCGCCGGTGCCCTCGCCGAGCCGCAGATCGAGGTCGACCAGCGGGCGCAGGCCCAGCTTGGTGAGGGCGGCGACGTGCCCGGGTTCGGCGCTGCGGTGTCCGGCGATGCACGCCGCCAGTGCCTCGGGGGCGATCGCGCGGGCCACCAGGGCGGCGGCGCCGGCGCTCACCCCGTCCAGGATGACCGGGGTGCGCAGCGAGGCGCCGCCGAGGACGAAGCCGACGAGGGCCGCGTGCTCAAGCCCGCCGAGCGCCGCGAGCACGCCGATCGGGTCGGCCGGGTCGGGCTGGTGGAGTTCGATGGCGCGCCGTACGACATCCACCTTGCGGGCCAGCGTCTCGTCGTTGATTCCGGTGCCGCGGCCGGTGATCTCGGCCGGGTCGGCGCCGGTGTAGACGGAGATGAGGGCGGCGGACGCGGTGGTGTTGGCGATGCCCATCTCGCCGGTGAGCAGCGCCTTGTTGCCGGCGGCGACGAGGTCGCGGGCGGTTTCGACGCCCACCTCGATGGCGCGCAGCGCCTCTTCCCGGGTCATGGCGGGCCCGGCGGTGAAGTCGGCGGTGCCGGGTGCCACCTTGCGCGGCAGCAGCCCGGGCGTACTGGGCAGTGCGGCGGCGACGCCGACGTCCACCACGCAGACCTCGGCCCCGACCTGGTTGGCGAACGCGTTGCACACCGCGCCGCCGCCCAGGAAGTTGGCCACCATCTGGCCGGTGACCTCCTGCGGCCAGGGGGTGACACCCTGCGCGTGCACGCCGTGGTCGCCGGCGAAGATGGCCACCGCGGCGGGTTCCGGGATCGGCGGCGGGCACTTCCGGGACAGGCCGCAGAGCTGGGCGGAGATGATCTCCAGCATGCCGAGCGCGCCCGACGGCTTGGTCATCCGCTTCTGCCGCTCCCACGCCTCGCCGAGCGCCTTGGCGTCCAGCGGCCGGATGCCGCGCAGCGTCTCCTGGAGCAGGTCGTGCGGTTGCTCGCCGGGGAGCGCGCGCCGGCCGTACGTCTCCTCGTGGACCACCCACGACAGCGGGCGCCGCTTGGACCAGCCGGCCTGCATCAGCTCGGGCTCGGCCGGGAACTCGTCCACGTACCCGACGCACAGGTACGCGACGACCTCCAGGTGTTCGGGCAGGTCGAGGGCGCGCACCATCTCGCGCTCGTCGAAGAAGCTGACCCAGCCGACGCCGAGCCCCTCGGCCCGGGCGGCGAGCCACAGGTTCTCCACGGCGAGCGCGGAGGAGTACGGCGCCATCTGCGGCTGGGTGTGCCGGCCGAGGGTGTGCCGGCCGCCGCGGGTGGGGTCGGCGGTGACGACGATGTTGACCGGGGTGTCGAGGATCGCCTCGATCTTCAGTTCCTTGAACTGCTTGGCCCGGGCCTTCGGCAGCGACTTGGCGTACGCGTCGCGCTGCCGCTCCGCCAACGCGTGCATCGCCCGCCGGGTGTCGGCCGACCTGATGACGACGAAGTCCCAGGGCTGGGAGTGGCCGACGCTGGGCGCGGTGTGCGCGGCCTCCAGGACGCGGAGCAGCACCTCGTGCGGGATGGGGTCGGGGCGGAAGCCGTTGCGGATGTCGCGGCGCTCGCGCATCACGCGGTGCACCGCGGCGCGCTCGGCCTCGGCGTACCCCTCGGCCGCCGGCCGCTGCGCCGCGTCCTCGGGCAGCGCCTCCGCGATCTCCAGCACGGCGGCCATGTCCGCTGCCGAGACCTCGACCGCGCCGGGGGCGGGGCTGGCGTTGGGGTTGGGGTTGGGTCCGGCCTCGGCCGGCGGCGAACCGGCCGGCTGGCCGGTCTGTTGCGCCGGTACGAGCGACGGGTTCGCTTCGGCCTGCGCGGCGGCGGGCTGCGGGGTGGGCGCGCCTGCGTTGGGGACGGCCGGGCCCTCTTCGGGGGTGGTCGCGCCCTTGTCGGAGGTAGCGGGGGTGGCTTCCCCCGTGGCGGGGGCGGGCTCGGAAGTGGCGGGGGCCGTGGAGCCCTGGCCCGCGTTCTGACCCGACGGCCCGGCCGGTTGGGCGGGGGTGGTCGCCGCGGGTGCGGCCGTCGCGGGTGCGGCCGTCGCGGGTGCCGGTGTGTCGCCGTCGGCTGCCGGTACGGGCGTGCCCGCTTCGGTGGCGGGTGCGGGTACGGGTACGTCGCCGACCTGGGCGGGGGCCGTCGCGACTGCGGCCGGGGTGGTGGCCTGGGCCGGGTTGGTGCTCGCCGCGGGCGTGTTCGCTTCGGCGGGCTGTGCGGCCGGGGTGCCATCGGCGGGCGCGGCGGCAGCCTTGTCCGTGGTGGGTTGCGGGGCCTGGGCCGCGGGGGGTGGTGTCGCCGCCGGCTGGGTTGCGACGGCCTCGGTGGTGGCCTCGGTAGCAGCGGGGTCGGTGGCGGTGGCCTGGGCGGTGGCGCCTTCGGCTGCGTTGGGGGTGCCGGCGGTGTTCGCCGCGTCGGTCGCGTCGGTCGTCTTGGCCGCGTCGGTCGCGCCGGGCGGGTTCGCCGCGTCGGCTACCCCGGACGCGTCGGCGGCCTCGGGCGGGTGCGCCGGGGCGGGCGCGGGGGGGGGGGGGGGGGGGGGGGGGGGGGG
>NZ_JBEHZD010000799.1:0-2703 GCF_040240285.1 Streptomyces sp. HSW2009
CGACCGGTCGTACGCGACCACATAGCTGCGGGCCCGGGCCCGGGCGCGGGCTCGGGCTCCGGCCAGGGAGTGGCCCCGGGTACGGGTTCGGGCCTCGCCCCGGGAGCGGCCCCGGGCATGAACGAAGGCTTCGCCCCGGGGATGGCCCCGGGCACCGGCTCGGGCGTCGCCCCCGGCGCAACCCCGGACGCCGTCTCGGGCTCCGGCCCGGGAGCGGTCCCGGGCTACGTCTCGGGCTCAGCCCCGGGCTTCGTATCGGATGCAGCCCCGGGCCTCGCCCCGGGAGCTGCCCCGCACGCCGCCCCCGGCCAGCAGCCGCCCGCCGACTGGGGCGCACCCACCGAGCCCCGGCCCCCCGCGCCGCCGCAACCGACCCCCGCGCTGCCGGCCCCGCCCCCGCTGCCCCCCGCCGCACCACGGGCGACCCCGCAGCCCGGGCAGCCCGGCGCCCCCCTGCTGCCCTCTTCGCCGGACCCCGCCGCCGACCCGTACGCGACCCCGCAGCAGGGGGCCGCCGCGCCGGGCCCCGGCCAGCAGACGTACGGCCAGCAGGGGTACGGCGCGCAGGGATACGGCCAGCAGGGTTACGACCAGCAGTGGGACACATCGGCCGGTTACGCCCAGGACCAGGGGGGCTACCCAGGCCCCGCCCAGGACCAGAGCGGCTACCCGGCGTACCAGCAGTCGCACCACCAGGCCCAGCAGTCGCACCAGAACCCGTACGCCTCCGCCGACCAGGCCGGCTACCCGGGCGCGGCGCAGCCGACCGGCCAACCCGCCGGTGACCAGGCCGGCTACCCCGGCGGTGGCTACCCGACCGGGCAGCCGGGACAGCCCGACCCGTACGCCGACTACGGCAGCGGCACCTACCAGGGCGGCTACGACCCGTACGGCTACGGACAGCCGCCGTACCAGGGCGGGCCGGGGCAGGCGCAGGACGGGTCGGACGGGCAGGACGAGACGACGTACGGCGACGGCACGGTGCCCGGGCCCCGCCGCGACGGGAGCCAGGCATGAACCGCACCACCCTGTCCCTGCTCGCCGCCGCCACCGCCCTGGCCGCCCTGACCGGGGTGGCGTCGGTGACCGCCGACTCCGGCTCGGACGCGGACGGTTCGACCGGCGGCAAGGGCGCGACGGCCGCCACCCGGATGCCGGTCGAGCGGTCGGGCCTGGTGTGCCCCGCACCGACCACGTCGGAGCTCGCCGAGACCACGTACACCGCGTTCACCCCCAAGGGGAAGACGGCGGGCGGCACGAAGGGCACCGCGGGGCTGCTCCCCGCCCACGCCACGTCCGACGCCGAGGACGGTGCTGAAGACGGCGCCAAGGACGACGACGGCAAGGGCGCCGACAGCAAGGGCGGGGGAGACGGCGGCAAGGGCGGCGACGGCGCGGCCCGCCCCGACGTGCTGACCGGCGACCCAGTGGTGCCGCTCAAGGCACCCGGCACGCCGGTCACCGACACCACCTCGCGCTCCGACGCGCCGGCCCTCATCGGCCTCGCGGACGGCGTGCTCGCCCCCGGCTGGACCGTGCAGCAGACCACCACCATCAGCGCCGGCGACGGGCGCGGGCTGCTCGGCACCTCCTGCGTGGCCCCCGGCACCGACTTCTGGTTCCCCGCCGCGAGCACCGCGGGCGACCGGCAGGACTACGTCCACCTGACCAACCCCGACAGCAGCCAGGCCGTCGTCGACCTTGAGCTGTACGGGGAGGACGGCCGGCTGGAAGCGCCCAGCGGCGAGTCGATCAACATCCCGCCCCACTCCACCAAGCCGGTCCTGCTCTCCACCCTGGTCAGCAAGCCGACCATCAACGTGACGCTGCACGCCGCGGTCCGCTCGGGGCGGGTCGGCGCCAGCGTGCAGGCCGTGGACAGCAACATCGGCAGCGACTGGCTCGCCGCCGCGGCCCCGCCCGCCACCAGCGCGGTGCTCCCCGGCATCCCCAAGGACGCCACCTCGGTACGGCTGGTCGCCTACGCCACCGGCTCTGGGGACGCCGACCTGAAGATCCGGCTGTCCGGCCCCTCCGGCACCCTCACCCCGGCCGGCCACGAGTCACTGACCGTCAAGAGCCGGATGACCAGCGCCGTCGACCTCGGCGACCTGACCAAGGGCGAGCCGGGCTCGCTGACCCTCACGCCGCAGGGCAAGAGCGCGGCCCCGTTCGTGGCGGCGCTGCGCATCACCCGCGGCGAGGGGGACAAGCAGGAGACGGCGTTCATCCCGGCGACGGCGCCCATCGAGGACCGCGGCACGGTGGCCGACAACCGGGCCAAGGGCAGCACCGTGTCGCTGACCGCCCCCGAGGCCGCGGCCTCGGTACGGGTCACCTCATCGGCCGGCGCCGAGGGCGGCACCCCCGCCAGCCAGGAGATCACCGTCAAGGCCGGGACGACGCAGGCCCTCACCCCGCCCCGCCCGTCCGGCGCGAAGGGCCCGTACGCGGTGACCGTCGAACGGCTCAGCGGCGGCCCCGTGCACGCCTCGCGGCTGCTGGAGGAGGAGGCGGACGGGGTCCGGATGTTCACCGTCCAGGGCCTCCCCGACGACCGCGGCCTGGTCTCGGTCCCCCGCGGCCGACAGGACCTGTCGATGCTGAACGACGACTGACGTTCCGTCCGGAGCAGCACGGCGGGCTCCGTACGGGGCACGGCGTGGGGGGGGGGCAGGTTCCGTTGCCTGGGGAATTGGAGTC
>NZ_JBEHZD010000008.1:0-43484 GCF_040240285.1 Streptomyces sp. HSW2009
AGGACTCAGTCGGCCCAACTCGGGCCGCTAGCAATGCTTGTTGAGTTGGTGGCTGGTCAGCCGGCCATCCGCCGGGCCGCCTCGTCGAGACGGTCCGCGATGCTGCCGTTGATGACCTCGTCGCCAATGCGCACCGTGACCCCGCCGAGGACGCTGGGGTCCACTTCGAGGTTGAGGTGCACGGAGCGCCCGTACACCCTGGCGAGCGCATCGCCGAGGCGCTGCTTCTGCTGGTCAGTGAGCGGCACCGCGGAGGTGACGACGGCGACCATGCGGCTGCGGCGGTCCGCGGCCAGCTTGGAGAGGGCGTCCAGCCCTGCTTCCAGGCTACGTCCCCGGGGCTGGGTGACCAGGCGGACCACCAGCCGCTCGGTGACCGGGTTGGCCCGTCCCCCGAGCAGCGTGCGCAGCAGTTCCGCCTTGGCCGCCGCGGCGCCCTGGTGGCTGGCCTTCGCGGCCAGCGCGGCCCGCAGCTCGGTGGAGGAGGAGACGATCCGGCCGAACCGGAACACCTCGTCCTCCACGTCGTCGAGCGCACCGGCGCGCTGGGCGGCGATGAGGTCGGCGCTGGCCGTCAGCTCCTCGGCCGCGTCCACCAGGTCACGCGAGCGCGACCAGCGGGAGCGGACCATGCCGGAGACCAGGTCGATGACCTCGCCGCCGAGCTGGCTGCCGAGCAGTCGGCCCACCAGCTCGGCCTTGGCGTCGCCGGACTGTGCCGGGTCGGTCAGGGCCCGGCGCAACGACACCTCGCGGTCGAGCAGCGTGGTGACGGCGGCCAGCTCCTCGGCGAGCTTCGCCGCGTCGACGGAGGTGTTGTCCGTCAGCGCGTCGAGCTGCTCGCGTGCGGAGGCCAGCGCCTCGCGGCTCGCTCCGTTCATCGCGTGGCCTCGGCCTTCGTCGCGCTGTCCTCAAGCCCGTCGAGGAAGCGGTCGATGGTGCGGCTCTGCCGGGCGTTGTCCTCAAGCGCTTCGCCTACGAGCTTGCCGGCCAGTTCGGTGGCGAGCTTGCCCACGTCCTGGCGCAGCGAGAGCGCGGCCTGCTTGCGGTCGGCCTCGATCTGGGCGTGACCAGCGGCGATGATGTCCTCACGCTGCCGCTGACCCTCCGCGCGCATCTCGGCGATGAGCGTGGCGCCCTGCTCCTGCGCCTCCTGGCGCAGGCGCGCGGCCTCGTGGCGGGCGTCAGCGAGCTGGGCCCGGTAGTCATCGAGAACCTGCTGCGCCTCGGCCTGGGTGGCCTCGGCCTTCTCCATGCCGCCCTCGATCGCCGTGCGGCGCTCGTCCAGAACCTTGTTGATGTTCGGGAGGAGCTTCTTGGCGAGGAAGAGGAAGACGATCGCGAAGGCGATCAGGCCGATGACGAGCTCTGGGATCGGCGGGACGAGGGGGTTCTCTGCCTCCTCGGACGCCATCTGTACCAGGGCGTTCACATCAGTGCCTTTCGTCGAATCAACTGGGCGTTACGCCGTGATCAGCTGGTCGGGTAGACGAACGGCATAACCAGACCGATCAGGGCGAGCGCCTCACAGAAGGCGAAGCCGAGGATCTGGTTGGCGCGGATCAGACCGGCAGCCTCGGGCTGACGGGCAAGAGCCTGGGTGCCGTTACCGAAGATGATGCCGACGCCGACGCCGGGGCCGATGGCCGCGAGGCCGTAACCGATCGAGCCAAGGTTGCCCTTGATTTCGACACCAGCAGCAATGGTCTGGAGAGCGGACATGCCGGTTCTTCCTTCTCTTTCACGGACCGGTGGGGGTTGGCCACCGGACGTCTATGGGACGGGACTGAGGGAGGCGGGTGCTCAGTGGTGCTCGGCCAGAGCGCCCTGTACGTAAGTGGCCGCCAGCAGCACGAAGACGTACGCCTGGACGGCTTGGATGAACAGCTCGAAGGCCGTCATCACGATGGTCAGCACGAACGAGACACCCGCGTACGCGATGCCGATCCCGTTCAGCAGGTACCAGCTGGCGATGGTGAACATCAGCAGCAGCAGGTGACCGGCGAACATGTTGGCGAAGAGCCGGACCGCGTGCGTGAAGGGGCGCACGATGACGTTGGACATGAACTCCAGGAACATGACCAGCGGCAGCACTCCGCCGAGCGACTTGTCATAGCCGGTGATGTTCTTCAGACCGCCGATGAAGCCGTGCTTGCTGAAGGTCAGGTACATCCAGAGGACGTAGACGATCAGCGCCATGGCGGCGGGGAAAGCGATGATCGACGTCACCGGGAACTGTGCCACCGGAATGATCGACCACAGGTTCATGATCCATACGAAGAAGAACAGCGAGACCATGATGGGGACGTATTTTTCGCCCTCCTTCTTGCCCAGGGTCTCGTAGACGATGCCCTTACGGACAAAGTCATACCCCGCCTCGCCGACCATCTGGAGCTTGCCCGGAACGACCTTGGCCTTTCCGAAGGCCGCCCAGAAGAACCAGACGATGGCAACCGTTCCGAGCAACGCCAGCAGCATCGGCTTGTTGAACTCAAAGCTGCCGACGGTGAAGATCGGGTCGAAAGTGAACGAGTGAAGCCCTGGGGCCGGGAAGCCGCACCCGTCAAAGATGTGGCAATCGGTCTCGAAGGCGAGCGTCTGGTCAGAACTCACCGCGAGCTCCTTCAGCGTGGCGCATGGGTACGGCAACCTCGTTGTGTCGGCGCGGCACGGAGCCACGGAACGGCACTGGACTGGTCCTACGGATGAGAGAGCGGCTGGTCGGCGCTGGGCCGGGGCGGGTCACTGGCACCTGCCGAGGTGGCCGCTGGTTGCGTCCCGCGCAATACGGGAGTTCAGCCGCCGGCGCCAGCCGTGCCGCAGATGGCACCGGACGATAGCAGGCGCTCGTGCGGACATTTATTCCGCCCCTACGTGTCACGTCGAGGACCCTGCGGTCTCTGGCTTCTGCGCCTGGGCAGCCGCCGGGTCGACGTAGAAGACCTTGGCCTTCATCTGCGCACGGGCCTGGGCTCCGATCCACACGATGGTGGCGGCGACCAGGGTGATGGCGAACGCCCGGGGGTTAAAGAACGTCGTGTTCTTGAACACCGCGAGAAATACCACCATCAGCAGGAGCTGCACCACGTACAGCACCAGTCCAATGCCCTGGAAAAGCTGGGGCAGGGATTTGGCGATCCACTGGAGGACGACGAGCCCCATGCCCATGAGCGCAATCACCAACAGCGCACCGATGACCGCACCGATCGCCCCCTTGCCACCTGCGAACACGGCGCTGAGTACGACGGCGAGTACGCCGGCGGCAGCGGTGGGCACGGCGGTATGGAGGAAGATTCGGGCGTCATTCGACTGCATGGCGGCAGCTCCGGCTGGGCGAGAGGGCGGGCGTCGTCATGGACGAGCGTAGCCCGGAGCAGGGGATGACCTAGGACCCAAAGGACCATCGCACTGGGGCCCTTAGGATCTGTGCACCGGGTTTCGTGAACGGTATCACAAACTATTTGATGAGGCCTTTACCTATAAAGTGTGCTGCCCGTCACACGGAAGGGTGACTTCCGTCGCGCCTAACTGACGTCGTCGCCCAAGTCTGGTAAGGGGCGGATGCACCTTATCGGGCCCCACCCCGCCGGCCGCTCCTCCTCGGGCGCCGGCCTTCGCACCTTTGCATTGCGTATCGACTGCCTTGCGCATCGCCGGCCCCGGACCCGTAACGCCAGGACCCGTACGCCACCCGAGAGCGGCGGGCCGGGCGGTGCGGCGTCCGGCGGGGAACACCCGGCAGGAGTGCCCGGCGGGGCGGCGCCCGGTCAGCGGTGTGTGCTGATCCGGCGGCGCTGCGGCAGCCGCGAACGGTCCCCGACCGCCGTCGCCCCGTGGAACCCGGCCGGCACCGACTCCCGGTCCGCCTCCTGCGGATCGTCCTCGCCCGCCGTCCGCTCCGGGTCCGCCGCCGCCTCGTACGGGGCGCCGCCCGCCGCGTGCGCACCTCGCCTGCGACCGCGCCGGTAGCGGGGCGGGAAGACCTGCTCCGCCCAGCGCGGCGCGTGCGGGGTGAAGCGCGGGAGCAGCAGCAGGACCAGGCCGACGCCGCTCAGGACGGCGATGGTGAGGACCACCCAGACGCTGGCCGAGTTGACCGAGTAGGCCACCGCGCCGAAGGCGATGAGCGCCGACCAGAAGTACATGATCAGCACGGCGCGGCTGTGCGAGTGGCCGATCTCCAGGAGACGGTGGTGCAGGTGGCCGCGGTCGGCGGCGAACGGCGACTGGCCGTTCCAGGTGCGCCGCACGATGGCCAGCACCAGGTCGGCGACGGGCACCGCGAGGACGGTCAGCGGCAGCAGCAGCGGGATGTACACCGGCACCATCGCGTGCACGGCGGCCCGCTCCGAACCCGCGGAGGAGTTCAGCAGGTCGGGGTCGACCTGGCCGGTGATCGAGATCGCGCCGGCGGCCATCACCAGGCCGATCAGCATCGACCCCGAGTCGCCCATGAAGATCCGCGCCGGGTGCATGTTGTGCGGCAGGAACCCCAGGCACATGCCCATCAGGATGACGGCGAACAGCGTCGCGGGGGCCGCGGCCTCCACGCCGTACCCGAACCACATCCGGTACGCGTACATGAAGAACGCGGTGGCCGCGATGCACACCATGCCCGAGGCCAGCCCGTCCAGGCCGTCGACGAAGTTGACGGCGTTGATGGTGATCACCACGAGCGCCACGGTGAGCAGGGTGCCCTGCATGGGGGTGAGCGAGACGGTGCCGACGCCGGGCACCGGAATCCACAGGATGGTCAGGCCCTGGAGGACCATCACGCCGGCGGCGATCATCTGGCCGCCCAGCTTGACCAGCGCGTCCACGCCCCACTTGTCGTCCAGGACGCCAAGCAGCCAGATCAGGCCGGCGCCCGAGAGCAGCGCGCGCGGCTCGTTGGAGATCTCGTAGACGTTCTTGAGGTTGGTCAGGTGGGCCGCGACCAGCAATCCCGCGCACAGTCCGCCGAACATCGCGATCCCGCCAAGCCGCGGGGTCGGTTCGCGGTGCACGTCGCGGGCGCGGATCTCGGGCATCGCCCCGGCCGCGATGGCGAACTTCCGCACCGGGCCGGTGAGCAGATAGGTGACCGCAGCCGTGACACACAGCGTCAGCAGGTATTCACGCACGGGCTGCCCCAGAGGTTTCGCTGGCCATCACAGCCCCACACCCTATGCGTGTCCGGCCTTCTTCTGTGAACTTCAAGACAGACGCTTGGCGCGGTTCAACGGTTCCCGTCGCTGGTCCGGGCCGTCGCCGCGGTCGGATACGGGGGAAAGGTCCCGGCCAGTTCCACGACCGCGTCGCGCACTCCGGGCTCCCCCCGCAGGGCGGCCCCGATCAGCCGCCCGACCCGCTCCACCTCGGCCGTGCCCAGGCCCTGCGTGGTGATGGCCGCGGTGCCGAGCCTGATGCCCTTCAGATAGCCGGCGCCCCGGCCGGGGGCGGGCAGGGCGCAGGTGTCCAGGACGATGTGTGCGGCGGCCAGCAGTCCGCGGGCGGTGCGCCCGTCAAGGCCGAGTCCGGTCACGTCCGCGCTGATCAAGTGGGTGTCGGTGCCGCCGGTGAGCAGTCCGAGCCCCTCCTCCGTCAGCACCCTGGCCAGCGTGCGCGCGTGGGCGACCACCTGGTGCGCGTACCCCACGAAGTCGGGGGTGGCCGCCTGCGCGAAGGCGACCGCCTTGGCCGCCACCGTGTGCATCTGCGCGCCGCCCTGGGTGAAGGGGAAGACGGCCCGGTCGATGCGTTCGGCGAGCGGCGCACCGCACAGGATCAAGCCACCGCGCGGGCCGCGCAGCACCTTGTGCGTGGTGGCGCACACCACGTCCGCGTACGGCACCGGGTTCGGGGCGGCGCCGCCGGCGACCAGCCCGATGGGGTGGGCGGCGTCGGCGATGAGGTAGGCGCCGGTTTCGTCGGCGATCTGCCGGAACGCGGCGTAGTCGGGGTGGCGCGGGTGCGAGATCGAGCCGCAGACGATGGCCCGGGGGCGGTGCGCGAGGGCGAGCGCGCGCACCTGGTCGTAGTCGATGAGGCCGGTGGCGCGGTCCACGCCGTAGCCGACGAAGTCGAACCAGCGGCCGGAGAAGTTGGCCGGCGAACCGTGGGTGAGGTGGCCGCCGTGTGGTAGCGCCATGGCCAGCACGGTGTCGCCGGGGCGCAGCAGTGCGGCGTACGCGGCGAGCATGGCGGACGAGCCCGAGTGGGGTTGGACGTTGGCGTGGTCGGCGCCGAAGAGCGCCTTGGCCCGGTCGATCGCGATCCGTTCGGCGAGGTCGACCAGTTCGCAGCCGCCGTGGTGGCGGGCGCCCGGGTAGCCCTCGGCGTACTTGTTGGCCAGCGGCGAGCCGAGCGCGGCGAGCACGGCCGGCGAGGTGAAGTTCTCGGCCGCGATGAGCTGGAGCCCGCCGGACTGCCGCTCCACCTCGCCGAGCAGCACTCCGGCGATTTCGGGGTCGGCTCGCTGGAGCGCGGCGAGGTCGGTTCCCCAGGGGGTCTGTGGCAGGGACGTGGCGATGACCGACATGGCGGCTGCTCCGGGCCTAGACGGGGACGTACCGCCCAATGTAGGTCCGGCGGACGAACCGCGCCCGGTGTCGGGGACGGCGCGCGGCACCCGGGCGAAGACGCCGACCGAACGGCGGCGTCCCAGCCACGCAGCGGCGGGCGCCGCGGCCCGGCGGCTGCGGGTTGACGGCTGCGGCCCGGCGGTTGCCGGGTCGACGGCTGCGGGCGGGGCCGGCATCTCGCCCGTACGAGCCCCTGGGAGCCCATACGAGCCCGTGTCAGCCCCTGCGGGGCACGAGCCGCCCGGATTCCCTGCGGGCGACTCCTGCACGGCGGTACGGGCCGGGTGGCGCCGCGACGGACAGCGAGCCGGGGCCGGGGGCGATGGATCACAACCGGCGGCGCGACCGGCAACACCACAACAACCGGCGAACAACACAGCAGCCGCCGACCGGACACCCACCCCCGGCCACCGGCCGGCACCCGCCGACCAGCCCGCAGCCGCACACCGGACCGGCGTCCTCACGCCAGGGCCAGCGTCCTCACACGCCGGGTCCGGCACGCCCTCACGCCCGGGTCGGCACCCCGGTCAGGGCCGTGACGACGGGGTCGAGCGCCTGGTTGATCTCGTCGCCGATGCTGCGGAAGAACGTGATCGGCGCCCCGTACGGGTCGTGCACCTCGTCCGCGTCCTCGGTGGGGGCCAGCAGCCAGCCGCGCAGCGCCGCCGCGGCCCGTACCAGCGCCCGGGCGCGCTCGACCACGCCGCCGTTGAGTTCGGGGTCGGGCAGCGTCGCCGGGTCTATGGCCCGCACCAGGCGGGTGAACTCCTTGAGCGTGAAGGTGCGCAGCCCGGCCGAGTGCCCCATCGAGATCACCTGGGCCCGGTGGTCGCGCGTCGCGGTGAGCACCAGGTCGGCGCGGATGACGTGCTCGTCGAGGAGTTCCCTGCCGAGGAAGCCGGCCGGGTCCGCGCCGAGGTCGGCCAGGACCGTGGCGGCGTGCGCCTCCATCGGCGCGCCCTCGTGTCCCCAGGTGCCCGCGCTCTCCACGACCAGACCGCCGATGTACGGGTCGCCGAGCCGGTGGGCCAGGGCATGCCGGTTCAGCCGCTCGGTGATGGGCGAGCGGCACACGTTGCCGGTGCTGACGTGGAGGATGCGAAAGGTGCCCGCGCCGTCGGGGTCACCGTCGCGGGTGAAGCCACCGTCCGCTATGCCACGCCCGTGGGGGGACGTCAATTGGCCACCTCAAGATCGGGTACGACCTCGCGAAGCGTTTCGGCGCTGAGCGCACCCGCGCGCAGCAGGACCGGCACCTTGCCGGTGACGTCCACGATCGAGGACGGCACGGTGGCCGGCGTGGGCCCGCCGTCGAGGTAGACCGAGACGGAGTCGCCGAGCATGTCCTGGGCCGCGTCGCAGTCCTGCGGCGACGGGTGGCCGCTCAGGTTGGCGCTGGAGACGGCCATCGGCCCGAACTCGGTCAGCAACTCGATCGCCACCGGGTGCAGCGGCATCCGCACCGCGACCGTGCCCCGGGTCTCCCCCAGGTCCCAGGTCAGCGACGGCTGGTGGCGGGCGACCAGCGTCAGCGCGCCCGGCCAGAACGCGTCCACCAGGTCCCACGCCTGCTCGGAGAAGTCCGTGACCAGTCCGTGCAGCGTGTTCGGGGACCCGACGAGGACGGGCGACGGCATGCCGCCCCCACGGCCCTTGGCGGCCAGCAGGTCAGCGACGGCCTCCGGACTGAACGCGTCCGCCCCGATCCCGTAGAGGGTGTCGGTGGGCAGCACGACCAGTTCCCCGCGGCGGATCGCGGACGCGGCCTCGCGCAGACCGGTCTTGCGGTCGGTCGCGTCACCGCAGTCGTATCGCCGAGCCATTTAACGGACCTCCTCGTACGTGACCAATGTCTGCCGGGGCGCACCGTCGCGCACCGCGGCTGCGCCGCGCGGGCGTGCTTTCGCCATGGCGCTCGTCATGGCATGGCCCGGCGTGCGGTGGCGAAGCGGGGGCGCTTGTTGAGATCCGGGTGGTCCGCGGCGTCCGCCCACCCCCGTTCCTCGGTGAAGATCCACGGCACCTGGCCGCCCTGCGTGTCGGCGTGCTCCACCACGACGACGCCGCCCGGACGCAGCAGCCGGAACGCGGTGCGCTCGATGCCGCGGATGGTGTCCAGGCCGTCCTCGCCGGAGAACAGCGCCAGCGCCGGGTCGTGGTCGCGGGCCTCGGGGGCCACGTACTCCCACTCGGTCAGCGGCACGTACGGCGGGTTGCTGATCACCAGGTCCACCTGGCCGTCCAGCTCCGGCAGCGCGGTGAGCGCATCGCCGTGGTGCAGGACGACCCGGGAGCCCTCGGTGTTCTTACGGGCCCACTGGAGGGCGTTCTCGTCGAGTTCGACGGCGTGCACGCGCGAGCGCGGCACCTCCTGGGCCAGGGCCAGGGCGATGGCCCCGGAACCGGTGCACAGGTCGACGATGAGCGGCTCGACCACGTCCATGGCCCGTACCGCGTCTATGGCCCAGCCGACCACCGACTCGGTCTCCGGCCTGGGGACGAAGACGCCGGGGCCGACGTGCAGTTCCAGGTAGCGGAAGAAGGCGCGCCCGGTGATGTGCTGGAGCGGTTCGCGGGCCTCGCGGCGGGCGATCGTCTCCCAATAGCGGGCGTCGAAGTCCGCGTCGGCGACGGCGTGCAGTTCACCCCGCTTGACGCCGTGGACGAACGCGGCGAGTTCCTCCGCGTCGAAGCGCGGCGATGGCACGCCCGCGTCGGCGAGCCGCTGGGTGGCCTGTGCCACCTCAGCGAGCAGCACGGACCGCGGGTTCGGGGGGCGGCCCCCGGGTGACTGCTGCACTGGCCCCTCCTACTGGGCGGCGGCCAGCTTGGCCGCGGAGTCGGCGTCGACGCACGCCTGGATGACCGCGTCCAGTTCGCCGTCGAGCACCTGGTCCAAGTTGTACGCCTTGAAGCCGACCCGGTGATCGGAGATCCGGTTCTCCGGGAAGTTGTACGTACGGATGCGCTCGGACCTGTCCACCGTACGGACCTGGCTGCGGCGCGCATCGGACGCCTCGCGCTCGGCCTCCTCCTGGGCCGCGGCGAGAAGTCGTGAGCGCAGGATACGCATGGCCTGCTCCTTGTTCTGGAGCTGGCTCTTCTCGTTCTGGCAGGAGACGACGATGCCGGTGGGCAGGTGGGTGATGCGGACCGCGGAGTCGGTGGTGTTGACGGACTGGCCGCCGGGTCCCGACGAGCGGTACACGTCGATGCGCAGGTCGTTCGGCCCGATCTCGACCTCGACCTCCTCGGCCTCGGGCGTGACCAGGACGCCGGCGGCCGAGGTGTGGATGCGGCCCTGTGACTCGGTGGCCGGAACCCGCTGCACGCGGTGCACCCCGCCCTCGTACTTCAGCCGCGCCCAGACGCCCTGCCCGGGCTCGGTGGCACCGCCACCGCCCTTGGTCTTGACCGCGACCTGCACGTCCTTGTAGCCGCCGAGGTCGGACTCGTTGGCCTCGATGATCTCGGTCTTCCAGCCGACGCGCTCGGCGTACCGCAGGTACATGCGCAGCAGGTCGCCGGCGAACAGCGCGGACTCCTCGCCGCCCTCGCCCGCCTTGACCTCCAGGATGACGTCCTTGTCGTCGCTGGGGTCGCGCGGTACGAGCAGCAGCCGCAGCTTCTCGGTCAGCTCCTCGCGGAGCTTCTCCTGCTCCTTGACCTCGTCGGCGAAGTCCGGGTCGTCGGCGGCCAGTTCGCGAGCGGCCTCGATGTCCTCGCCGCACGCCTTCCAGGCGCGGTAGGTGGCGATGATCGGGGTCAGTTCCGCGTACCGCTTGTTCAACCGCATCGCCTCCCGCTGGTCGGCGTGGACCGCGGGGTCGGCGAGCCGCTTTTCGAGGTCGGCGTGCTCGCCGATCAGTTCCTCGACCGCCTCGAACATCGGGACTCGTTTCTCCGCAAGGGGGCTCTGGTGTGGGACGGGGCCCGTGCGCCGGTCGGCGCGGGCCCGCGCAGCGGCCGGAGGTGGCCGCTACGACAGAACGCCGGCCCCCGGCCACCCCCGGCGGGGCGGCCGGGAACCGGCGCCGAAGGGGTCGCTACTTCTTGGCGGACCCGGCGTTCTTGCCGAAGCGGGCCTCGAAGCGGGCAACGCGGCCACCCGTGTCGAGGATCTTCTGCTTGCCCGTGTAGAACGGGTGGCACTCGGAGCAGATGTCGGCACGGATGGTGCCTTCGCCCACGGTGCTACGAGTGGTGAACGACGCGCCACAGGTGCAGCTCACCTGGGTCTCGACGTACTCGGGGTGGATGTCGCTCTTCAAGGGAATCTCCTAGGTTTCGGGAGGGCACCGGGTCGCTGGGCCCCCTTCGACCTGATGGGCAGGTTGGAAGGGATGGCTGCCCGACGTGAACCGGAGCCGACGGACCAGTCTGCCAGCACTGGCCGCATCTCCCAAAACGGGGGCCGGTCGGGAGGTATTCCCCCACCCCAGGGCAGGCCGCCCGGGGAACCCACCGACCGGCGCGCCGGAGCGGACGGAGGCTGGTCGGACGGCCGGTGCACGGCTTGCGCAGGGCTGCCCGTAGGGCTTCGTCCCGACGCCTTGCCGTGCGGCCTCTTCACGACTCGCCGTACGCCCTTCCCGTACGCCCTTCCCGTACGCCCTTCCCGTACGACTTCCTCGTACGACTTCCTCGTACGGCCCAGGTCACGGGGCGCGGCCGGTGGCCCGACGCGCCCGGACGGGGCTCAGCCGCGGGTGCCGGTCGGGGTCAGGGCCGGGGTGCTGGTGGTGGGGGTCGGGCCCGTGGAGCCGCCGGTGGGGTCGGGCTCGGGCCCGTTGGCGCTCTCGACCACCTTGCCGGCCTCCGGCTGGTTGCCGACCGAGCCTTCGGTGGCGGACTTCGGGATCGGCTGGTCGGCCAGCAGCGCCTGCCACACCTGCTGGGCCTTCTCCTCCATCGGCACCACCCGGTTGATGTCGATGGTGTCGTACACCACCGGCAGCGTCACCATCGTCATGTGCTTGGAGTCGATGCCCTTGAGGCCGCGGGTGAAGCCCAGCAGCTTGTCGACCGACGCCAGCTCGGAGTCGGTGGTGAGCGACTTCGTGGAGGTGTCCGCCAGGTCGTACAGCTTCTTCGGGCTGCCGAACAGGTTGACGTCCTTGACCTGGTCGATCAGGGCCTTGATGAACGCCTGCTGGAGCTTGATCCGGCCGAGGTCGGTGCCGTCGCCGACGGCGTGCCGGGTGCGGACCAGGCCGAGCGCCTGTTCGCCGTTGAGGGTGTGGTCCCCGGGCTCCAGGTTGAGGTGGCTCTTCTTGTCCCGGACGCGCTCGGTCGTGGTGATGTCCACGCCGCCGAGGTCGTCGATGAGGTTCTTGAAGCCGGAGAAGTCCACTTCCATGTAGTGGTCCATGCGGATGCTGGTCATCGCCTCAACGGTCTTGACCGCACAGGCCGGCCCGCCGACCTCGTACGCGGTGTTGAACATCGCCCGGTGCGCCGCCGGGGCCTCCTGGCCGTCCTTGGTGCAAGGGGGGCGGTCGATGAGCAGGTCCCGCGGGATGCTGACGACGCTGGCCTTCTTCCGCCCCTCGTACACGTGCAGGATCATCGCGGTGTCCGAGCGGGCGCCGCCCTCGTCCTTGCCGTACTTGCTGTTCTTGCCGGCCCGTGAGTCCGAGCCGAGGACCAGGATGTCCATCGAGCCGTTGTCCACGTCGTCGGGGCGGTCGGTGCCCAGTGCGGCGTTGATGTCCACACCGGTCAGGTTGCCGTTGAGCCGGTAGTAGAGGTATCCGAGCGCTCCCCCGCCCAGCAGGACGACGGACCCGGCTATCCATGCGGTGATCACCAGTCCGCGACGCCGCTTGGTCGTCTGCTTCGGCCTGCGGCGCTTGCCTTTTTGGCCATGGCGACGCCGGTCCACCGACTCGCTCTTGCTCTCGTCCGCCATGGGCTCCTCAGTCCTCGGTGGTTTCGCTACCCCCTGACGCCACGGTTTGGCGCGCCCCATCGTGACTAGTCAGACGAGGGCTCAGGCGCCAGGGTTGCATGCCAAGGCCCAGGTAAAAATCGCCTCTTGATCGCCGGCACGGTCTCTCCCACGGCCCGTATCGACGCCGTTCACCTGCTGTTTCATCGGCATCAGCGGCATCAGCCGGGCCGGCCGTGGCCGGTAATCGCTGTGCTCCACATCTCAGCCCGGCGCCCCGCCGACCGGCCAGGACGCCCCGTCGCCGGGTCTCGTCGTGCGGCCCGGACAGACGGAAGGGCCCCTTCCGTCCCATCTGGTACGGAAGGGGCCCTGAGTCCCGGAAAAGGGGGGACGTGCACGTCACCGGCGGAGCCGGCGCTTCACGCCCGGTCCCGCGCCACTGGGGCGCGGCACCGCGTCCGACGCTCGACGTCAGTCGTTGCCGTTGCCCGGAGCGGGCGTGGTCTTGGCGATCTGCATCAGGAACTCGGCGTTGGACTTGGTCTGCTTCATCTTGTCCAGCAGCAGCTCGATGGCCTGCTGCGAGTCCAGCGCGTGCAGCACCCGACGGAGCTTCCAGACGATCGCCAGCTCCTCGCTGCCGAGCAGGATCTCCTCCTTACGGGTGGAGGACGCGTCCACGTCCACCGCCGGGAAGATCCGCTTGTCGGAGAGCTTGCGGTCGAGCTTGAGCTCCATGTTGCCGGTGCCCTTGAACTCCTCGAAGATCACCTCGTCCATCCGCGAGCCGGTGTCGACCAGCGCGGTGGCCAGGATGGTCAGCGAGCCGCCGTCCTCGATGTTCCGCGCGGCGCCGAAGAACTTCTTCGGGGGGTAGCGCGCGGTGGAGTCCACACCACCGGAGAGGATGCGGCCGGAGGCGGGCGCCGCCAGGTTGTACGCACGGCCCAGACGCGTGATGGAGTCCAGCAGCACCACGACGTCGTGCCCGAGCTCCACCAGCCGCTTGGCCCGCTCGATGGCGAGCTCGGCGACGGTGGTGTGGTCCTCGGCCGGGCGGTCGAAGGTCGAGGAGATGACCTCGCCCTTGACCGACCGCTGCATGTCGGTGACCTCTTCGGGCCGCTCGTCGACGAGGACGACCATCAGGTGGCACTCGGGGCTGTTGTGCGTGATCGCATTGGCGATCGCCTGCATGATCATGGTCTTGCCGGTCTTCGGCGGGGCCACGATCAGACCGCGCTGGCCCTTGCCGATCGGCGTCACCAGGTCGATGATCCGGGTGGTCAGCGCGCCGGACTCGTTCTCCAGGCGCAGCCGGTCCTGCGGGTAAAGCGGCGTCAGCTTGCCGAACTCGGGCCGGCCGCGGCCGGTCTCAGGGGCCATGCCGTTGACGGAGTCGAGCCGTACCAGCGCATTGAACTTCTCGCGCCGCTCGCCCTCCCGCGGCTGCCGCACCGCGCCGGTGACGTGGTCACCCTTGCGCAGCCCGTTCTTACGGACCTGGGCCAGCGAGACGTACACGTCGTTCGGCCCCGGCAGGTAGCCGGACGTACGGATGAAGGCGTAGTTGTCGAGGATGTCCAGGATGCCGGCGACCGGGATCAGGACGTCGTCGTCGGCGACCTGCGGCTCGTTGCCGAAGTCGTCGCGGCCCCGGCGGCCACGCCGGTCGCGGTAGCGCCCGCGCCGGCCGCGCCGGCCGCCCTCGAAGTCCTCGCCGTCCTCGTCGGACCGCTGCTGCTCCTGGCCACGGCCCGCGCGCTGCTGACGGCCGCCCTGGCCGCCGTCGTCGTTCTTGCCGCGGCGGCTCTCGCGGTCGCCGCGGTCACCGCGGTCGCGCTGGTTGCCGCGCTCTCTGCGCTCGCCCTTCTGGCCGCGCTCGGCGCGCTCGGCCTTGGCGGGCTTGCCGTCCTGGCCGTCGGCGGCTGCGGCCGTGGCCTCGGACTTGGCCTCGTTACGGGCCTCCGCCTTGGCTTCGCTACGGGCCTCGGGCTGCGGCTCGGCCGGCTGCTCGCCGGCTTCCGGGCTGCCCGCCTGGGCGGTGGCGCGGCGCCGGCGGCGCTCGACGGGCGGGGCCTCGTCGCTGACCGGCTGCCCGGGGATGTCGATCTGCTGCTGGGCGGGGGCCTGCTCGGCCGCCCCCTCAGCCTGCTTGTCGGCACTCTCGCCGGTGCGGGCCCGGGAGGTCGTACGGCGCTTGGGCTTGGCCGGCGCCTCGGCTGCGGGCGCGGTCTCGGTGCTCTTGGCACCACCCGAACCCGCCTGCTTCTCCTTGATGACCTCGATCAACTGGCTCTTCCGCATCCGCGCGGTGCCCTTGATGCCGAGGCTGGAGGCGAGCTGCTGGAGCTCGGCCAGGACCATGGCGTCAAGGCCGGTACCGGAACGGCGCCGCCTCGGGGCACTGGCAGTGGCACCGGTGGCAGGCGCGGCGGCAGCGTCCGTGGCGGGCGCGGCGGCACTGCCGACAGAGCTGTCGGTGGTGCCGGAGGCGTTCACGCCCATCAGATCGGTGGTGTCGCTCACGAAGGGTCCTTCCCTGGAGCGGGCGTCGGCCTGTCTGGCTCGGCGACCGGTTGTGCTGTCCGGCTGTGGTCCGCATTGCATGGACCTGACCGGGGCGGTGGTCCGCCAGGACGGCGGAAAGATCGGTGCTGGGTCCGGCGCGCGGTAGAGACCTATCACTCAGATCCGCCACGCCGATTCCGGAGCGTGCTCAACACTGCTCAGGCAGGCTGCTCAGGCAGTTGGGGAGGCTCCCGGAAGAAGGGTGGTCCCGAAGGGGGACGGTGAGCACTGCGCCTTTGCGAAAGGCCAAAAGGCAACAGGTGCAGACTTGAGGTTAACACTACCGGCTCCAACAAACATTCCCCCTCTCCAAGTCCGGCAATCGCATTTCAGCCAGGTCCGGGAGGCGCCCCGGGCCCGTGCGTCAGGCGAGCGGCAGGACGCTCGTGCCCACGGCGTCGAGAGCCAGCCGGTTGGCCGCCCATCCCTCGCCCGCCAGGCGGGCGACCTTCTCGGCCGCACCGCTCTCGACCAGCGCGAGCACCGTGGGGCCCGCACCGGAGATGACCGCAGGGACGCCGTCGGCGCGCAATCGGTTGACCAGGCCCACGCTCTCGGGCATGGCGGGCGTGCGGTACTCCTGGTGCAGCCGGTCCTCGGTGGCGGTGAGGAGCAGCTCGGGGCGCCTGGTCAGGGCCTCGACCAGCAGCGCGGCGCGGGCCGCGTTGGCCGCCGCGTCCGCGTGCGGAACGGTGCGCGGGAGCAGTCCGCGGGCCGTCTCGGTCGCCACGGCGCGGGCGGGCACGAAGACCACCGGAACGATGGAATCCGTCGGTGTCATCCGAATGGCCCGGGCGACGCCTGCGTCCATCCAGGACAGCGTGAATCCGCCGAAGAGACAGGCCGCAACGTTGTCCGGGTGCCCTTCGAGTTCGGTGGCCAGTTCCAGCAGGGCCTCGTCTCCGAGCCGCTCGGCGCCGCCTATGGTCACCGCCCTTGCGGCCACGATCCCCGCGCAGATGGCGGCGGCTGAGGAGCCGAGCCCGCGGCCGTGTGGAATCCGGTTGGCGCACACCAGCTCCAGGCCGCGGGGCTGGCCTCCGAGCAGGTCGAAGGCGGCCCGCAGGGACCGTACGAGCAGGTGGTTCTCGTCGCGCGGCACGGTGTCCGCGCCCTCACCGGCGATGTCGATGTGCAGACCGGCGTCGGCGACGCGGACCACCACGTCGTCGTAGAGCCCCAGGGCCAGGCCCAGGGAGTCGAAGCCGGGGCCGAGATTGGCGCTGGTGGCGGGGGTGCGCACCCGGACGGCGGCGGCACGGAACGCTGGACCGGCCATCGCTCGATGACTCTCCTTGTGTGACTGTGGACGTGGGGCGAGAGGTGTTGCTGCGAATTACTGCGAACGTGTCGGGACGTGTGCGGGCTGCGGTGTGGGACTGCGGCGGATCGGCGAAGTACGGGAACACCGCACGGACCGTTCGGCACGGCCGCACACAGGCGAATTGCGCTGTGCCGGGTGCGCTGCAACGGGGCGGATTCAGTACAGCCTATCGAAGGAAGGTTCTGTGGCGACATAGGGCGCACGGGAGGCGCACGATGCGTGTCGCGAGCCTTCCCGTGCTCCTCTGTCGCTCCTTTATCGCTGCTCGGCGGCCGGATGCCAAGGGAGTTAACACGTATTCCGCTTGGCCGTAACCCGGGCCGCCGCTCCGCTTACCGGAAGTTCCGCCAGCCCGAGGCGGCCGGCGGCGGCGTCCGCATCCACCGGCACCGTGACCGGCTGCGGCGCGCCGGCCACCGCCCAGTCCGGGTCCTTGAGACCGTTGCCGGTCACCGTGCACACGATGCGCTGGCCCGGGTCGACCAGGCCCTGCTCGGCCGCCTTGAGGAGTCCGGCGACGCTGGCAGCCGACGCGGGCTCGACGAAGACGCCCTCCTGGGCGGCCAGCAGCCGGTAGGCGGACAGGATGTGACGGTCAGTCACCTCGTCGATGAGGCCGCCCGACTCGTCGCGTGCCCGCTCGGCCTGCTCCCAGGAGGCGGGGTTGCCGATACGGATCGCGGTGGCGATGGTGTGCGGGTCCTTGACCGGCTCGCCGCGCACGATCGGCGCGGACCCGGACGCCTGGAACCCCCACATCCGGGGCGTGCGCGAGGAGACGGCACCGCCGTGCTGGGTGGGCGCCGCGTACTCCTGGTAGCCCTTCCAGTAGGCGGTGATGTTGCCCGCGTTGCCGACCGGCAGTACGTGGATGTCGGGGGCGTCGCCGAGCGCGTCGACCACCTCGAACGCGGCGGTCTTCTGCCCCTCAATCCGGGACGGGTTGACCGAATTCACCAGCGCGACCGGGTACTTCTCGGACAGCTCGCGGGCCAGCGTGAGGCAGTCGTCGAAGTTGCCGTCGACCTGGAGGATGCGCGAGCCGTGCACCAGGGCCTGGCCCATCTTGCCGAGCGCGATCTTGCCCTGCGGCACCAGGACGGCGCAGACCATGCCGGCCCGTACCGCGTACGCAGCGGCCGAGGCCGAGGTGTTGCCGGTGGAGGCGCAGATGACGGCCTGGGCGCCGGCCTCCTTGGCGTGCGTGATGGCCATCGTCATGCCGCGGTCCTTGAAGGACCCGGTCGGGTTCGCGCCCTCGACCTTGAGATGAACCTCACATCCCGTGCGCTCGGAGAGCACCTGGGCGGGGACGAGCGGCGTGCCGCCCTCGCGGAGGGTGACGATCGGGGTGTGCTCGCCGACCGGCAGCCGGTCCCGGTACTCCTCGATGACCCCGCGCCACTGGTGGGTGCCCTGCCGAGCGCTGATGTTTGCGGTCATTGCTTTCGTTACTCCCCTTCAACCCGCATGATGCTCGCGACACCGCGGACCGTGTCGAGCTGCCGAAGCGTCTCCACGGTGGCCGAGAGCGCCGCATCCGGCGCCCGGTGCGTCACCACGACCAGTGACGCCTCACCGTCCTTGCCCTGCTGGCGGACGGTGTCGATGGAGACGCCGTGCTCGGCGAAGACCAGGGCGACCTGCGCGAGGACACCCGGCTTGTCGGCGACGTCGAGGCTGATGTGGTAGCGCGTGACCACCTCGCCCATGGGGCTGACGGGCAGCCGCGTGTACGCGGACTCGCCGGGGCCCGTGGTGCCCGCGAGCTTGTTCCGGCAGGCGGCGACGAGGTCGCCGAGCACGGCCGACGCGGTGGGCGCGCCACCGGCGCCGGGCCCGTAGAACATGAGCTGCCCGGCGGCCTCGGCCTCCACGAAGACCGCGTTGTACGCCTCGCGGACCGAGGCCAGCGGGTGGCTGAGCGGGATCATCGCCGGGTGCACCCGCGCGGTGACCGAGCGGCCGTCGTTCGCCCGCTCGCAGATCGCGAGGAGCTTGACGGTGCACCCCCTGCGCTTTGCGGATGCGATGTCGGCGGCGGTGACCTCGGTCAGCCCCTCGCGGTGCACGTCGTCCAGGCGCACCCGGGTGTGGAAGGCGATGCCGGCCAGGATGGCGGCCTTGGCCGCGGCGTCGAAGCCCTCGACGTCCGCGGTCGGGTCGGCCTCGGCATAGCCGAGCGCCGTCGCCTCGTCCAGGGCCTCGGAGTACCCGGCACCGCTGCTGTCCATCTTGTCGAGGATGAAGTTGGTGGTGCCGTTGACGATGCCGAGCACCCGGTTGACGGTGTCCCCGGCCAGCGACTCGCGCAACGGCCGCACCAACGGGATGGCGCCGGCCACGGCCGCCTCGTAGTAGAGGTCGGCGCCGTGCTCCTCGGCGGCGGCGTGCAGCGCGGCGCCGTCCTCGGCGAGCAGCGCCTTGTTGGCGGAGACGACGCTGGCGCCGGATTCGAAGGCGGTGGTGATCAGCGACCTGGCCGGTTCGATGCCGCCGATGACCTCGATGACCACATCGATGTCACCGCGTTTGACCAGCGCCATCGCGTCGGTGGTGATGAGCTCGGCCGGTACGCCGGCGCGCACCCGGCCGGGGCGGCGCACCGCGATCCCGGCCAGCTCCACCGGCGCTCCGATGCGCGCCGTGAGGTCGTCCGCGTGCGTCGTCATGATGCGCGCCACCTCTGAGCCGACCACACCACAGCCCAGCAGCGCCACCTTCAACGGACGCGTACGCATCATCCGACCTCGTTTCCTCTGCATCGACCGCACATACGTCGGCACCAGTCTCACTCACTGGACGGGAGATTCCGCCACCCGTCCAGTATCCGAGATGTCTATTTCGTCTACCGGCACGCGCGGCTGCGCGCCGCGCGCGAACCGCCCGCCGGTCCCCCAATTGTCACCCGACGTCGAGCCGCATCAGGTCCTCTTCGGTTTCCCGACGCACAATGGCCCGCGCCGCCCCGTCCTGCACGGCGACCACCGGCGGCCGGAGCGCGTGGTTGTAGTTGCTGGCCATCGAGCGGCAGTAGGCCCCGGTGGCGGGCACCGCGATCAGATCGCCCGGCGCGACGTCGGCGGGCAAGAACGCGTCCCGTACGACGATGTCGCCCGACTCACAGTGCTTGCCCACCACCCGCACCAGCATCGGATCGGCGTCCGATGACCGCGAGACCAGGGCGACGGAGTACTCGGCGTCGTAGAGCGCGGTACGGATGTTGTCCGACATGCCGCCGTCGACACTGATGTACGTACGCAGCCCGTCGAGCTCCTTGACGGTGCCGACCTCGTACAGCGTGAACGCGGTCGGCCCGACGATGGCGCGCCCCGGCTCGACCGAGATCCGCGGCACGGCGAGCCCGGCGGCCTCGCACTCGCGGGTGACGATGCGGCTCAGCGCGACGGCGATCTCCTGCGGCTCGCGCGGGTCGTCGTCCGAGGTGTACGCGATGCCCAGGCCGCCGCCGAGGTCGATCTCGGGCAGTTCGACGCCGTGCTCGTCGCGGACCTCGGCCAGCAGTTGCACGACGCGCCGCGCGGAGACCTCGAAGCCGGCCATGTCGAAGATCTGCGAGCCGATGTGCGAGTGGATGCCGACGAGTTCGAGACCGTCCAGCTTGAGCGCCCGCCGCACCGCCTCGGCCGCCCGGCCACCGGCGAGCGCGATGCCGAACTTCTGGTCCTCGTGCGCGGTGGCGATGAACTCGTGGGTGTGTGCCTCGACGCCGACCGTCACCCGGATCTGTACGCGCTGCCGCTTGCCGAGCCGCTCGGCGACGTGCGCCACCCGCACGATCTCCTGGAACGAGTCGAGCACGATGCGCCCGACGCCGGCTTCGACGGCCCGCTCGATCTCGGCGATCGACTTGTTGTTGCCGTGCAGCGCGATGCGCTCGGCGGGCATCCCGGCCGAGAGGGCCGTGGCCAGCTCGCCACCGGAACACACGTCGAGGTTGAGGCCCTCCTCGTGCAACCAGCGCACCACGGCCCGGGAGAGGAACGCCTTGCCGGCGTAGAACACGTCGGCCTCGCCGCCGAACGCGTCCCGCCAGGCCCGGCAGCGGGCCCGGAAGTCGCTCTCGTCCAGCACGTACGCGGGCGTGCCGAACTCCTCGGCCAGCGCCCGCACGTCGAGCCCGCCCACGGTGACCGACCCTTCGTCGGTCCGGTCGACGGTGCGCGCCCACACCTTCGGGTCGAGCGCGTTGAGGTCGGCGGGCGGCGCGAAGTAGTGCCCCTCGGGCAGCACGTCACCGTGGCGGGGTCCGGCGGGGTGAGCGGATCGGCTCATGGTGGTCAGGTCTCCTACGGCTACAGCGGTTCACAGGTGGACGGGTGCGGAGATGCCGAGCAGGGTCAGGCCGTTGGTCAGCACCGTTCCGGTGGCCTCGGCGGTGGCCAGCCGGTCGCGGTGCACGGCCGAGGGTTTCTCCTCGCCGCACGGCAGCGGCGGCGCTCCGTCGTGGAACCGGAAGAAGGCGTCGGCGACGGCCACCAGCTCCCGCGCCACCCGGTCCGGTGCCGCTCGCCGCGCGGCGTCCTCCACCACCCGCGGGAAGTCGGCCAGGAGCGCGAGCAGCGTGGTGTCGGGCCGTACGGCACCGGTTCGTACGGCCCGTACGTCGTCGCTTCGTACGCCATCGGCTCGTACGCCATCGGGCTCGGCCTCGGCCCCGGTCTCAGGCGAGGGAAGAATGCCCAGGTCACGGCCGTTGCGCAGCAGGGCGCGGACCCGGGCGTGGGCGTACTGCACGCGGAAGAGCGGGTTGCTCTCGCGCTGGGCGAGGACGACGGCCGGATCGCAGACCGGCAGGTCGTGCGCGGCGGCCCGCAGCAGGGCCCACCGCGCACCGTCCCGCCCGAGCGAGGCCACCAGCTCCGCGGCCCCGATCCCGGGCTCACGCACGACGAAGTCCACTGCGCGCTCACGGGCCCCGTGGGCCCGGGCGAGGGGTGGCCCGGAGCCGGGTCCAGGCGGGGAGCCGAGTTCGGTTGGGGAGCCAGGTCCCGGCGCGGAATCGAGGTCGCCGTCGAGGGCGTCTTCGTACGAGGCGTCGCCGGACGCACGGGAGAGAGACGCACAAGGGAGAACCGCCCCGCCCCCCACATCCGTACCCGCGTCCGCCGGGCGCGTTGCGGGCTCGGCGCCGCAGGCAGTGGCCAGCCGCTCGACGGTCTCGGCCCAGAGCTCGGCCCGCGCCCCGGGCGCATGCCGCAACCGCAATCGCACCCCGTCCAACCCGTGCCCCCGCCCGTACGCGTCGCCCTGTGCGATGACGTCCCGTACGAGCCCGGCGTGGGCGGCGTCCGCCACGGTGATGTTGAGGAAGCCCGGTCCGGCCAGGTCGACCCGGGCGATGCCGGGTTCGCGTACGAGGCGGCGCCGTAGGACGTCCGCGACCTCGCGCGGCGTACGACCCGATGCGGCGGCGAGCCGCAGCGCGATCGGCGAGGAGAAGTCCCCCCGACCGGCCTTGGCGGGAACCCGTACGACGCCCGGCCGCGACCCGTCTCCGGCGGCCAGCTCCCAGCGCGCCAGCTCGTCCGCGGGCAAGGTCAGCTCACCGGCCTGAACGGCCGAACGCACGGCGTGCACGACGGTGCGGGAGAGCTGCGCGGGGGTCACGGGGCAAGCGTATGGGAGAAAGGGGGCGGCTTTGCGAACGGGTTTCGCATCGCGGGCGGAACCGGCCGCCCGGGCCGGAACCGGTCACCCCCACGACGCCGCTCCGAGCGCCGACCGCTCCCACGGCCGGCCGACACCCGATCCATCGACCGACGCGGGACGGCCGTCGGCCCGGCTCTGCTGCGGCTCGGCGTCGCGACTCAGCAGTTCGCCAGCTACGGCTGCTCAGCCACCGGGCCGGACGACGGGCTCGGCGCCTTCAGACGGCCCAGATCCCGGACCGCCGTCGTCGTCACCGTCCTCCCCGACCTCATGGCCGGCAGACTGCCGCACGAGTTGTCGTACGAGCCGCACCAGCTCGGCGGGCTCGAAGGGTTTCGCAAGGAAGGCATCGACGCCAGCGGACTGTCCACTGTCGACATCCGACTGCGTACAGGCGCTGACGATGGCGAGGGGGATGTGCCGAGTACGTACGTCATCCCGCAATCGAGCAGCGGTCCGCAACCCGTTGAGACGGGGCATCGACACGTCAAGAGTGACCACGTCGGGCCGCACGCGATGCACGATCTCCAGGCACTCGACACCATCAGCCGCGGTCACGACCTCGAACCCCTCAAGCTCAAGGTTGACCCTGATTAGCTGCCGGATGACCTTGTTGTCGTCGACGACAAGGACCCGGCCGGACACGCCAGGCACATCTCGAAGCGTAGGCGGGCGACTCCGGCTGCGTCCGGGTTTTGCCCACTTCCGCCACGTGCGGGGGACGTTTCGCCGAGCCTCCCCACGGAACACAACGGATGCGCTAAAAGCCCACCGAACCTCCCCGCCAACCCCCCGGAACACCCCACCACACCCCGCCCCGTCCCACCCGAGAAACGCGTTCATGGCCACCCCTCACGAGCTGGTAGTGTTCTACCCGTCGCCAAGCAAGACGGCAGACACGCCCCCGTAGCTCAGGGGATAGAGCAACGGCCTCCGGAGCCGTGTGCGCAGGTTCGAATCCTGCCGGGGGCACTCGCCGGTCAACTACCTGAAACCAGGTTCTGACCAGGGCGAATGCCGACAGAAAAGGGCGGGAGTCAGTCTCACTGACTCCCGCCCTTTCTCACTGTCTCCCAGCGTTCGCGACACACCTCCGACACGGCTCCTAGGCCGCGCCGGCGTCGCTCCCCGTCCACCCCATCGTCTTTTCGATCTTCTTGTTGTCCTCCGCCTCGCTGTTGTCGATCACCCCCGCGTAGTGGCGGTCGATGACCTCCGGGGACGTGCCCGCGCGTCGGGTCACCTCGGCCACGGGCAGCCCGGAGCGGAGCCAGTCGGTGATGCCGGTCGCGCGGCCGTCGTAGGGCTTTTCTGCGCGAGGAGTGCGTGAGTCACGCACGGCTCAGGAGCCCACTGCCGCACAGGTCTGTGCAGCAGCCGTCACCCCTTTTCGCGGTTCCTGGCGCTCACTCTCGGCTCACTCCCGCTAATCAGCGCATCAACTCCTCCACCACCCGCTACTTCGCTACATGACGCCCTCGCCAGACACATTGCGTGACGGACGCCCACTTGGCCCACCGTCGCGCAGCACGTAGCGTCGAGTGTCAGAGGTGCCTGCTTGACTTTGCTTCTGACCACCATGAGGGAGCACCCCTATGACCACCATGATCAGCACGACGCCAGTGGAGCTCCGGGCTCAGCGAGAACGCCTGCTCGCGGAGGTACACATGACCTTCGAGGAGCTGCGGGACCGCGCCGAGAGCTACAGCCTGAGCAGCGATGAACTCGACGTTTGGCACACCATCGAAGGCATCGACTACCTTCTCAACGGTGAGTGCTGAAAAGGTTACGCTTAATGACAAGGCGGCTGAGTTCGCCGACACTCTGACAGATCTGACGCGGGGAGTCCTAGGCCAGGGCTCTCCGCGCTTCTCTGCACTCAACGTGGGCGACCGCATCCGCGTTGCGCCACTGGCCGCCGACGGGCGCAGCATGCGCATACCCGTGAAGATTGACGGCGAGCAGTGCATCAGCCTCCATGTTCAGCACTTCTGCTGCTGGGACGGGCCAAGCAAGTACCTCGCGGCCGACCGCGCCGATGTGCACGTCTACTTCGAGGGCGTACAGGACCCGTTGTTTCGTTACGAGTACCTACGCCACTCACAGACGCCTCCAGGCGCTCACCTGCAAGTGCATGCCCACAGGGACGAGATGGCCTACCTCCTTCGCCTGGCCGAGAAGAAGAAGGGTCGGCCAGCAGCGAAGATGCGGAAACGGAAGCTACCTCGCCTGTCCGAGATGCACCTACCGGTGGGTGGCCACCGATTGCGGCCAGCACTTGAAGACGTCCTGCTGCTCCTCATCCGCGAGTTCGCCATCGACGTTGCAGATGACTGGGAAGGCGTCCTCGACCGGCACCTCAGGCAGTGGCGGGTCGTGCAACTCAAGTCCGCAGTTCGCGATGCTCACGAATCCGCAGCAGATGCCCTTCGAGAGATGGGCTATTCCGTAGAGCCGCCGAAGGGCATGGAACCCCAGCAGAAGGACTCCCGCCTCTACTGGCCGTGACCCGCACTCTGCGGTTCCGACCGCTGCCCGGCCCGCCGCCCCCTTCGGGGCCTTTGCGGCCTTGACGTAAAGCGCTACGCCACCACCGTCGATACCGGCGGAAATGCCTTGCCTTCCGCGAGCAGCCGCCCCCGCCCCGCTCCCGCAGGGACCACCACTCAGGTGTGAACGGCCACATCACTCCGCCCGGAGCAACCCCGCCGGTGCGGGGCGTATGGCGCGATGGTGCACCCGGTCGCAGGCCCGGAGGGTCAGCCCCGCTCCCGCAGGGACCGCTTCTCACCGAAGCCTCAAGCTGCGGCAGCGTCGCGGGATAGCCCCGAGTGTTCGAGGGTCCGAGTGTTCGGGGAGGGGTGTGCCGGCTCGGTTCAGTGCTCGCCCGTGGGGTTTCCCGCGTTCCCGTCGCGCTCCCAAGCCAGGCCCTCCAGTTGTTCGATGCTCTGGTTGAACTCGATGAGCAGGGTGAGGAATTGGGCGGTCTTTTCGGGGGGCCAGCCGGTGGCCTTGATGAGGCGGGTGGTGCCGGCGAGGCTGATCGTTCGGTCGGCTGCTAGGCGTTCCAGGCCCAGGGGGGTGGGGCGGAACTTTCGGGCCAGGCCGCCTGCGGGGTCGGGGATGCGTTCTACCAGGCCGTTCTTGAGCATGGCGCTGACCTGGCGGTTGATGGTGGAGACGGCCACCTGGAAGGTGTGGGCCAGTTCCTTCAGGGTGAGCGGGTCGCCCGCTTCCAGGCGGGTGAGGAGGACGTACGCCGAGCGGTCCAGGGTATGGCCGATGCGGGGGCCCTTCGAGGCGACGAAGTGGCGGGAGAGCAGGGTCAGCTCTCGTTCCAGGTCGCTCAGCCGGTGTTCTTCGTCGGTCATGCCCTTGCCCTCGGTCTCTTTCCGCCTCGGTTCTCTTCATCATGGTGCCTTGCGTTGGGGAGGGGCCGGGCGCCTGTGTGTGTGTGTGGGGGGGGGATGGGGCCGGGCGCCTGTGGGGGTGAGGAGTGACTCCCTCGTGGGATGTGGTTGCCCCTCCCTCCCCTGGGACGGCTCCCGCCTATGGAGTGGCTGCTCCCCGGCCTTTCGACCCCCGCACCGCCGCGCCCCATACCCCCCGGGCCCCCACACCTCCGGCCCCCGCGCACCCGTGGACGGCAAGCCCCCGCGAGGCCCAAGCACACGTCAGGCCCGAGTGCCCGTGGCGCCCAAGCGTCCGCGATCCCTAACCCCCGCAGACCCCAAGCACCCGTAGCCCCAAGCCCGACACCGCGCGTATCCCGCGTATCCCGCGCGGACCGCACACCCTGCGCACTCATACACACAGCCCAGCCGGACGCCCCGCACCCGCGGGGATTGTTCATTATGCATGTCATGTGTATCGTGCATATCGTATGCATGATGCTCATGCACACCGTGCCCCGCGTTCGCGCACGCCGTGCGCCGCGCACCACGCCCCGTGCTCGTACACACCGGGCACCGACCGACCCCACCCCCGTGCACACCCCATGTCCCCCCGGGGCCGCCGTTCGGGGCCGCGGTGTCGTGTCGGGGTCAGCCCGGCAGCAGGGCCGGCAGCAGGGCGCGCCTTCGTCGGCTTGTTCCCCTCAAACCTCACGTCATCGGCGCCGCGCGGGCGCCGGTCCGGTCAAGGAGCTCTTACGTTGTCAGCCACCTCCCCCCGTGCGGTGGGGCCCGGCGCGGTGACCGCTGTGATTGCGCTCAGCGGCGTCGTGGTGTCGCTCATGCAGACGCTCGTCGTGCCGATCATTCCGATGTTGCCGAGCCTGTTGGACGCCTCCGCTTCCGACGCGTCCTGGGTGATCACCGCCACCCTGCTCGCCGCCGCCGTCGTGACGCCCATCGCCGGGCGGCTCGGTGACATGTACGGCAAGCGCAAGGTCCTCATCGGCAGTCTGGTCGCGCTCGTCGCGGGTTCCGTGCTGTGTGCCGTGTCCGACGGGCTGGTTCCGGTGATCGTCGGGCGGGTGTTGCAGGGGCTGGCCACCGGCGTGATTCCGGTGGGCATCAGCATGTTGCGGGACACCCTGCCCGCGCCGCGCGTCGGCGGGGCCGTCGCGCTGGTCAGCGCGAGTCTGGGGGTCGGCGGGGCGATCGGCCTGCCGCTGTCCGCCGCCATCGTGGAGAACGCCGACTGGCACGTGCTGTTCTGGCTCGCCGCCGGACTCGGGGCGCTCTGTCTCGCGCTGGTCGTCGCGTTGTTGCCGGCGCCGCCGAGCCGGGCCGTCGAGCGGTTCGACACCCCGGGTGCGATCGGGCTCGCCGGGGGTCTGGTGGGGCTGTTGTTGCCGGTGACCAAGGGGGGTGACTGGGGTTGGACCAGCGGCACCACGCTGGGGCTGTTCGCCGCCAGTGTGCTCGTCCTGGTGGGGTGGGCCGCGTACGAGATGCGCGTCGCGCACCCGTTGGTCGACCTGCGGGTGACCGTGCGGCGGCCGGTGCTGTTCACCAACCTGGCTTCCGTCTTGGTGGGCTTCGCGATGTACGCGATGTCGCTGACGCTGCCGCAACTGCTCCAGTCGCCGGCGGCCACGGGGTACGGGCTCGGCCAGTCCACGCTGATGGCGGGGCTCGCACTGGCGCCCGGCGGGCTGGTGATGATGGCCCTGTCACCGGTTTCGACGCGGATCACCGCCCGGCACGGGGCCCGCACCTCGCTGCTGATCGGCGTGGCCGTCATCGGTCTCGGGTACGCGGTGGGGCTGTTCCTGATGGCCGAGGTGTGGCAGATCGTGGTCACCGCGGTGATCGTCAGTGGTGGCGTCGGCATCGCGTACGCCGCCATGCCCGCGCTGATCATGGACGCCGTGCCGGTCACCGAGACGGCCTCGGCCAACGGGGTCAACGCCCTCATGCGCTCCATCGGCACCTCCACCTCCAGCGCCGTGATGGCCGCGATCCTGTCGAACATGACGCTGCGGCTCGGCCCGGCCGAGGTGCCGACCGAGAACGGGTTCCGCGTCACCTACGGGGTGGCGATGGGCGCAGCCGCCGTGGGGTTGTTGCTCACGCTCGCGATACCGCGCGTACGGCGTACGGATGGGATCGGTGGTACGCGCGAGGCGGACGGTCCCGGCGCGGCGGCCGGCAGCCCGGCCGACACCTCCCGTACGTCCAGTGCAGCGCGTACCTCCAGCACTTCGGGTACGTCCAGCGCAGCGCGTAACCCCGGCGCCCCCAACTCCGGCGCCCCCAACTCCCCCGGCACCCCGACCGCCCCCACCAGCACCGAAGCCCGGTGACCCAGCCCCGTACGACGGAAGGACCGCACGTCATGGAAGAGCACATGGAACACGGAGAACACGGAGAACGGGAAGAGCACGTCGCATACCGCGCGGACACCCTCCGCACCGGCCCCGCGGGTGGGGCGCGGTTGGCCGGGAAGGTTTCGGTCGTCACCGGTGCGGGGAGTGGGATCGGGCGGGCCGCGGCCGTGTTGATGAGCCGGCAGGGGGCGCGGGTCGTGGTGGCCGACTTCGATTCCGCGGGGGCCGCGGAGACCGTGCGGCTGGTGCGGGCCGGCGGCGGGCAGGCACTCGCCGTCACCGTGGACGTCACGGACGAGGCGTCGATCGCCGCCATGGTGGAGGCCGCCGTGGCCGAGTTCGGCGCGCTCCACGTCCTCTGCAACCACGTCGGCGGGACCGATCCGCGGCGGGACCTGGACCTGTTGCGGATGGACCTGGACGAGTTCGACCGGGCCGTGGCGCGCAACGTGCGCAGCACGCTGCTCGGTTCCCGGTACGCGATCCCGCACCTGGTGCGGGCCGGGGGCGGCTCGATCATCAACACGGCCTCGGTCGCCGCGCTGGTGGGTGACGTCCTCCAGACCGCGTACGGGGCGGTGAAGGCGGCTGTGGTCAGCGTGACCAAGTCGATCGCCGTGCAGTACGGGCCGCAGGGCGTGCGGTGCAACTCCATCGCGCCGGGCGCCGTCATGACCCCCGCGCTGGAGAACAACCTGCCGCCTGGCGTCATCGCCGACCTCAAGCGCGGCAATGCGCTGCCGTACCTGGGCGCGCCGGAGGACATCGGGCACGCCATGGTCTTCCTCGCCTCGGACGAGTCGCGCTATCTGACCGGACAACTCCTGGTGGTGGACGGCGGGATGACGATGCAGTCGTCCGCGGCGCCGGGACGGCGGGCGATGTTGCCCGCGTAGGGGTCGGCGGGGCCGGCGGCCCGGGGAGGCGGGTGTGCACGTGCGTGCGTGCGTGCGTACGCGTGCGCGTGGACGTGGGTGGTCCGGCGCGGTGGCGGTCTCTGCGGGCCCCGCCCCTCGCGCGTACGCGTGCGCGTGGCGTGGAAGGTCGTGGTGTGCGCGTATGTGGCGGGGGCCGCGCCCCGTCCCCCGGTCCGCGACGGCCCCGCGGCCCGCCCCGTCGGCTCCGCCCCGCCCGCTCCCCGCCCACCCGCTCCGTCCCCACCCCGGTCGATGGCGGCCGGGCGGCCGGCTGACGCTGGGTGGGGGCTACATAGGGTGGGCGCATGTCCGAGGAGTCACCCCTGATACAGAGCATGCGGGCCGCCGTGCAGGCCGCGCCCGGTGACGTGGCGCTGCGGCTGCACCTCGCCGAGTTGTTGCTCGGCGAGGGCCAGCAGGGCGCGGCCGTGGCCGAGGGCGCCGTGGCCTTGCAGCACGCGCCCGACCACGCGCAGGCGCGCGCGTTGATGGCCCGGGCCATCGCCCCACCGGCCCCCGCCACCGCCGCCCCGGCCCCGGCCCACCAATCCGGAAGCGGAATGCCCACGGGCGCCACCGCCCCGTCGGCCGCCCCGCCGACCGCGCCAGGCGCACCGACCACCCCACCGGCCGGCCCGACCACCCCAGCCACCCCGCCGCCAACCGCCCCGCCCGCAGGCGCAGTCACCCCGGCCGACGCCCCCGGCCGCCCGCCGGGCGGCTTCGACTGGCAGGCCGCCGAGAACGAGGTGGGGGGCGTCGTCCCGCCGCGGTTCGTGGAGGCGCCGCTGACCGTGGACGGCAGCGGCGACGCCGGCGACGCGGACGCCTGGGAGGTGGCCGCGCCCGGCACCGTACGGCTGGCGGACGTGGGCGGCATGCACGAGGTCAAGGAGCGGCTCGAAGCCGCGTTCCTGGCCCCGTTGCGCAATCCGGAGCTGCGCCGGCTGTACGGGAAGAGCCTGCGCGGCGGGCTGCTGCTGTACGGGCCGCCCGGCTGCGGCAAGACGTTCATCGCGCGGGCCGTCGCCGGTGAGCTCGGGGCGAACTTCCTGTCCGTCTCGGTCAACGACGTGCTCGACATGTGGATCGGCAACTCCGAGCGGAACATGCACGAGATCTTCCAGACGGCGCGCCGGCAGGCCCCGTGCGTGGTGTTCCTGGACGAGTTGGACGCGCTCGGCGGCAAGCGCAGCCGTACCGGGAACAGCGGCATGCGCAACACCGTCAACCAACTCCTGATGGAGCTGGACGGGGTGGACGCCAACGCCAACGAGGGCGTGTTCGTGCTGGCCGCCACCAATGTGCCCTGGGACGTGGACATCGCGCTGCGCCGGCCCGGGCGGCTCGACCGGACGATCCTGGTGCTGCCGCCCGACGCGCCCGCGCGCGAGGCGATCTTGCGCTACCACCTGAAGGACCGGCCGATCGAATCGGTGGACGTGGCCAAGTTGGCGAAGCTGACGGACGGCCTGTCCGGCGCCGATCTGGCCCACGTGTGCGAGGCGGCGGCCGAACAGGCGCTGCTCGACTCGGCCCGTACCGGCACCGTCCGAATGATCAACATGACCGATCTGACGCGCGCGGCCAAGGCCGTGGTGCCCTCGACGGAGCCGTGGTTCGCCACCGCGCGCAACGTGGCCATGTACGCCAACGAGGGCGGCTCGTACGACGATCTGGTGGCGTACCTGAAGCGGAAGCGGAAGCTGTGAGCACCCTGCATGCAATGACGGCGCAGGCGGATGCGCTGTTCGACCTGGAGCGGTACGCGGACGCCCAGAAGCTGTTGGCGCGCCGGCTGGCCGAGGACCCCGCGGACGTGGCCGCCTGGACGCTCATGGCGCGCTGCCAGTTCCGTACCGACGCCGATGCGGAGGCGCTGCACTCGGTCGATCAGGCGCTGGCGCTCGCGCCGGAGAGCGCGGACGCGACGCTGCTGCGCGGCTACGTGCTGCGCTCGCTGAACCGGCGCGAGGAGTCAGAGCAGGCGGCGCGCCGGACGATGGCGCTCAGTCCGCAGTGGTGGGGCGGTTACGCGCTGACCGCGGAGTTGCTGTGCATTCCGCCGCGCCAGGAGCGGTTCCAGGAGGGGGTGGGGCTGGCCGAGGAGGCGGTGCGGCTGGCGCCGGAGACGGTCGGCCCGTACATGACGCTGTGGAAGGTCGCCGCGGTGGCCGGGGACCGGGCCGCGATGGACCAGGTCGAGCGGCACATCCTGCGCATCGACCCGACGCATTCGCTCGCCCTGGAGCAGCAGACGGCGAAGGCGGCGAACGCGCCCGGGGTACGGGCCGCCGACGCGGCCGAACTGTATGCGGGGGCGCTCGCCGCCGTGCCCACGTCGACGTCGCTGACCAGCGGACTCGACCACGCCACGTACCGGTTGCTGCGCGGCACGCGGTGGCTGGCGCTGATCTGTCTGCTGGCGGCGGGCGCGATGGTGAACCTGTTCCCCGAGGAGGGGGAGGCGCCGGAGTTGCCGGTGCCGCTGGGTACGCGGCTGTGGGTGCTGGTGGTGATGGCCGCGATCTGGGCGTTCGGCGCGGCCCGCCGCTACCAGCGGCTGCGCGCCGGCGTCCAACTCAACGTGCGCTCCGTGCTGCGGCGCGGGAAGTGGGCGAAGGTGGTGCTGGCCCAGGCGGGTCTGGCGCTGCTGTGCGGCCTGCTGATCGCGGAGGTCCCGTGGACGGAGCGGACGGTGCCACAGGCCCTCTTCTGGACGGGCCTGGCCCCCACGCTCGCCACGATGTGGTTCGACCGGAGGAAGCAGATTTAGGGGGCGGGGGTTGGGGCTGGGGGCTCCGGGGTTAGGGGCTGCTGAGGGTTTGTGGGGGTTGCTTGGGTGGGGTGGGGTACTCGTGTGGGGTGGAGTGGGTGCCTGTGTGGGTGGGTTGCTTGTGGGGGTTGCTTGGGTGGGGTGGGTTGACCGCGTTGGGTGGGTTGCTCGTACGGGTGGGTTGCTCGTACGGGCAACCCCTGCGGGGTTGCCCCAGGGTTGGGCTCGTCTTCGCGGGTTGCCGCCACACCGCTCGGACAGCTCCTGGCCGGTGATATCGGCATCCTTAAGGTCTGTGCCAGGCACGGCCGGAAAGAACAATCACCCCAAAGCAGCGACAAGTTGGGGAATGGCCGCCGCCACATGCGCCCCCAGGTCAATCGCCGCATGCGCCGCAGGCACCCGCACCCGCACCCGCGCATCCGCTGCCGTCGCGAACTCGGGGAGGGCGAGGAAGGCGAAGAGCGGGCCCAGCGGGCCGAGGGCCGCGGCCCACTCGTCGGGGCCCGTTGCGAGGTGGCCGGCCTCCCACGCCTGTGCCACCAGCGGGAGTGCGCACACCGCCGCCAGCGTGGTGGTGACGGGCGCCGCCTGGTTCAGGGTTCGGGCCGCCGGCGTGTCGTCGTCCAGTAGGGCGAGCAGGCTGCCGAGCCCTGCGATGACCTCCCCGAGCACCTGGTACGGGACGCGCTCAGCGGGGACGGTGGCCAGCGTCCAGTCGCCGAAGCCCGCCGCGAGCACCGCCAGGCTCGACGCCAGGACGCCGGCGTGGAAGTGGCGCAACAGCGGCTGGCCCGGGTCGCGCGGGGCCCACAGGTCGACACCGGGTTGCGCGAACGCCAGGCAGCACGTACTCATGCTGGTCAACACGCCTAGTGCCAGGGCCTGTTCGCTCCCGGCCCGGCCCCCGACTTCGCCCCCGTCTTCGCCCCCGGCCTGACCCCCAGCCCGGCCCCCGGCTCCGTCGGGGGTGTGGAAGGGCCAGACCCCGCCGGGGAACAGGCTGGCCCGCGCGTCCCCGGTGGCGACCTTGTACGCGACGGTCGCGGGGTAGGCGGCGGTGAGCGCGAGGAGGCCGCCGACGGTCGGCAGGTCGTCCTCGTCGCGCCCCGCAACGCGCGCGGCAAGTTGCCACAGTGGGGTGAGGTTGGGCCCGCCCGATGTGGTGTCCAGCGCGGTGTTCAGCACGCTGACGACCGCTTCCACGGCGGCGTCCACGACCCGCAGCAGGCTGTGTACGACCTCCCGTACGCACCCCATGACCTCCCGCAGGCTCTCCTTGGCCGCGGCCAGCAGGCGGGCGAGGTCCTGGCCGTACACCTGCCGCGGATTGCCGACGAGGTCGCCGACCGCCCTCCACAGGGTGTGCAGGTGGCCCATGATGCGGTCGCTGACCGCGGCGAAGTCGGCGGCGAACGCCTGCTCGGCCGCCGGGTCGAGCCGGGGCGCGGGGAAGGTCAGCGGGCCGTACCGCTGGAGCCGTTCCTCCAGCCAGCCGGTGATCGGGTCGTTGAGTGCCTCGAAGACCACCGGGTGGGGCACGACGAGGGCGATGCCCGTCTGGAACGACTTGTCCTTGAGCACGCCGTGCGCCAACGCGTCGAGCAGCCGGTCAGCGTCCTCCTCCCGCGCGTCGAGCCAGGCGTCAACGGCCCGGTCAAGGCGCGCGAACCCGTCGGGGCCCAGCACCTTTCGGGAGAGCCGCATGGCCTCCTGGAGCGCCACCTTCGCCTCCCACACGGCCCTCCAGTCGGTCGACGTGCTCAGCCAGCCGATCGCCTCCCTGGCGGGGACGCCGACACCGGCGAAGCACGCGCCCAGCGCCCGCCCGCTCTCCTCCAGGCCCCGCCCGGGCAACCGGACGCCGGGGGCGCCGGGCCGCCCCGCGGGCCCCGGCCCCGTCACCGCCCGCCCCGCGAGCGCCAGTTCGGTCGCCACCCAGCCCGCCCCGTCCGCGGCCCAGCCACCCACGTCGACCGCGCCGCGCTCCACCCCGAACCACAGGTCGCCGAAGAGGAGCGGGTCCCCTCCCCCACCCGCATCTGCCCCGGCGCCAGCCGGAGCGGCGCCGCCGCCCTCGACATCGCCCTCCGCGCCCGTGCTGGCGAGCACCGTGGCCGTGCTGACGCTCGCCGTGCCCGTACTGGGGGACGCGTGCACGTCGGACGGGGCGCCCGGTACCGCCAGCGCGCGCCGGGCGATCGCCCCCATGGTGCCGGCGGTACGGGCGAGCCGGCCGGGGTCGACGCCCGTGGCGAGGCCGCCAAGCGCCACCCCCTCGGTATCGAACCCCGGCAGCCGCCCCCGGGCGTCGCTCTCGCGCAGGGCGCCCGTACCGGCGAGGTACGCGAGCGTCTTGGTGCCGGGGCGGAGCACGATCACCCGGACCCCGGCCGCGTCCGCCAGCACCAGCTCCGACCTGGCCAGCGTGGTGGCCCGGACCATGAACCGCAGCACCCCCGCGTGGTCGGTCAGGAACGGCTGCGGCCGTGCGGTCAGCGTGTGCAGCGTCGGTTCGGCGCCCGGCACCCCGGGCCGCCGCCAGTAGACCTCACAGTCGCCGGCGTGCGCGGCGCTGGCGAGGCTGACCTCGTGCAGCGGCAGCGGGGAGCCGACCGCGTCGAAGACGCTCACCTCCACGTGGTGGAAGTCGGCGGTGTACGCCTCGCCGGCCGTGGCGGGCAGCCGCACCTCCACAGCGCGCCAGCGCCGCGTACGCGCCTGGTGGACGTGGAGCCGCCGGAGCGGGCCGTCGCGGTGGCAGGAGAACCGCGCGGCGTCCCGCTCCCCGTGCTCCCGGCCGGCGCCGGCGATGCGGCCGACCTCCCGGTCGCCGGGCACCGGCGGCAGCCAACGCCCCGGCGCCGTCCGGCTCTCGCGCAGCACCCACAGCCGCTGCGCCGCGTCCAGCGCGTACACGTCCCGGACATCACGTTCGGCCCCGCCGTAAGGTTCCCGGCTGCGGTGCGGGACGACGTCGGCGAACTCCACGGCCACCGGCATCGGCGGTACGGGCGCCGCCACGAGCCGCCCCGTGCCACACGCGCTGTCGTCGATCCGGGCGCAGGAGAAGGAACCGTCCCGGTTCACGACGAGGACCAGCACCCCCGCGCCGTCCGGGTACAGCGCCACGAGTTGCCGCGCCCGCTTGCCGTCCTCGTCGGCGAGCCGCACCTGCCCGCTCCGCGCCCCGTCCTCGCTGCGCCACTGCACGCGTACGGGGTACGCGTCGTTCGGGATCACCCGTGCGGCGTAGGCGTACGGGCCGTCGCCCCGTTCGACGTCCACCAGTACGCTGCCGCGACCCGCACCGGGGAACTCCGCTTCCTGCGCTCCTGCCGCGCGGAGCAGGGAGTAGCGGGCGGCCCCGTGCTGCGCTTCGGCCCCGTCTCGGGCGTGGGCCCCGTGCAGTGCGTCGACCTCGTCTTGGGTGTGGGTCCCGTGCCGTGCGTCGGCCCCGTCTCGCGCGCGGGCCCGCGCGTAGGCCAGCCCCCCGCCGTCGGAGCGCAGTTCCTCCCAGCGGGTGCCGTCGTCAGCCGTTAGCCGTCGGGCCGGGCCGAAACCACCGCGCTCCGGATCGAACGCGCAGGCGTGCAGCGCGCCCGCGGCGTCCAGCACCACGCAGCGCAGCGGGTGGCGTACGACGACGACTTCGGCCGGTTCGACACCGGCCCCGAGGTCGAGCGGAACCACCCGCCAGCCGAGCGGGGCCCGCGGGTCGCGCACCACGTGCAGGGCGCTGCGCGGCAGGCCGTCTGCCGAGGTGATCACGATTGCCTGTGGTTGCGGGTCCCCGGCCGGAGGCACGCCCGGGGGCTCGGTGCTGATGGGCTTGGTGCTGATGGGTTCGGTGCCAGTGGGGCCAGTGCCGGTGGGGCCGCGGGCGTCGGTGGGCCCGGCGCTGGTGGGCCCGGCGCCCGCGGGTGAGCGCGCGCCGCCGGCCGCGGCCGGGCTGCGGGCGTAGAAGGGGGCGATGGGGCGGGCGGACGCGGCGTCGACCGGGACGCCCACCGCCTGGAGCACGTCCTGCATCATCACGTCCAGGGCCTGCGCATGCGTGGCGCTGGCCGGGCCCGTCTCGTCGGGCGCCGGTGTACCCATTCGGATCTCCCTCCTGCCGCTGGAGGCAAAGACCGAAAGCACCCCATGCCGCAACGTTGAAATGTCGAACTATCGAAATGTAGAAATGTCGAATTACTGAACCGCTGAATGCCGAAAAGCCGAATGACCGGGAGGCCGGGGAGTCGGGGAGTCGGGAAGGGGCACCACGTTGCTCGATCGGCTCCGCCGGCTCGCCGAACATGCATATCCGGATAGCTAGCGACATATGCAGTCATTCATCGGCATGGCGGCTCCTGACGACGCGCGCCCCCTCGGCGGGGGGCGGCGGGCGGGGCGAACCCTCGACGGCTCGCGCACGGGCGGCTGCCGCACGGCGAACGCCGGCCCGCCCCACCCCGACCGACCCCGCCGGGCACACCCACGCACCCGGCGGCCCCAAGGTCGGGGACCCGACCTAAGCGGTCCCCTCCCCCCGCCTGGGCTCGGGCAGCGGCATCCCCTCGACCAACACGGGCGGCTCGACAGCAAGCAGCCGCGTACGGAGAGCGTGCACGAGCGCGACGCGCTCCAGGTTCTCCACGGCCGACCACTCGACTTCGACCTGATCGCGGGGCAGATCGGCGAAGGCGTCCTCGGCAGCGCTACCGCCATCGAAGACGAAAGCAATTTCTTCGTCTTGCTCGCCATCGATGGCGGGTTGCTGATCCACAGCGAGCAGGGCGGCCCCCTTCGGCAACCGGATGCCCAATGCGTCAGCCACCCGACGGGCGGCGTCGACGATCGCCTCCCCCGGTTGCACGACGACACCCGGCGGGCAGGCCCACCCGTCCCGTACGACCTGGAGCACACGCGGCCACATCCCGAGCGGCGCGAAGTACTTCGGGTTCTCGACCGGGCAGCGGATCAGCAAGAACACCCACACCTCGCGGGGCGGGTTCGCGGGCTTGACCGCGTTCAGGGGGTGTACGAGTTTCACGCGGCTTCGCCTCCGTGGGTCAGGGATTGCAACCCGGCGCACGCCTGCGGCGCCCGGCCATCGAGGGTCATCAGCCCGTACGCGGCCCGGCCGTCCGACCAGCACCAACCCTCGACGGTCTCGTACTCCGCGCGAAGGCGGTTGGGGCACAGGACGTTGCTGCGTAGCGCGTCGGGGTCGAACATCGACTCCTGGTACGCGTCGTGGAACTCAACGTCCGTGACGGGTGACCACGTGCCGTCCTCGCCGAAGCTGAGGAAGAAGCGCAGCGGGGTACCCATGATCAGGACGCGGTGAGTGCCGTCGTCCCTCATGCCTCGCCCCCCGTCACGGCAACGGAGTCGCCGTACAGATTGAGGGGCCGAGTGGCCTTGGGGCGGAGTTCCGGGCAACGGTCCTTGTCCCCGCACTGGCAGGGGGGCCAGGTCAGGACGTCTCCGGGGCTGCTGGTCGCATCGACCCTGCCCCTGTCGGTTCCTTCGGGCGTAATCTGGCGCATGACTGTCTACCTCGCGATGGGCGGTCACCATGCCTCCACGACCGTCCTACCGGCCGTGGAGGCTCTTCTTGCTCTAGGTAATCGACTCATCGCTCTGAGCGGTACGGTGTGGGGCCCACGGGTTGTTAAGAAAGTTAAGCCGCCTACCACCGCAGGGAGTTAGGCCAGTGACTACGCCAGAGCCGGCAGTGGGCCTCAATCGGCTGTTCCACGAGACTCGCTGGACACACCGTCAGTTCGCCCAAGCCGTCAACAAGGCGGGCACCGAGCAAGGCATGCACCTCAAGTACCGGCAACCCTCCGTCCATCAATGGCGCATGGGGCATCTGCCCAAAAGGCAAGTTCAGCCGCTCATCCTGGACGTCCTTGCGCGCAAGCTGGGTCGCCCCATCACCTACAGCGAGGCAGGCTTTCCCGCGCCAGCGGGCCAGTCGAACAGTCATCCGGGTACCGTGGATGGGCTGATCGATCTCGGGAGGGCTGATATGGACCCCTCACGCCGCAGTGTTCTCGGCGCTGGCCTCTTCTCCGTCGCCCTAACCATCCCCAACTGGCCCGATGTGGTCGGCAGAATGGAAGCCGCGCAGGTCGGCACCGTACAGGCGATGGGAATGACCGACGTCAACACCGTCATCGCCATGACCGAACGCATCTCGGAACTCGACGACCAATTCGGGGGCCGCCACGCCCGCCCGATGGCCGCCGCCTTCCTCATCAACACCGTGGCGGTCTACCTGAAGACCGAAGCACCGGAACCTGTACGCAAAGCCATGATGTCGGCCGCATCCGACCTGTGTTACCTCACCGGCTACATGGCCGTTGACGAGGGCCTGCACAACGTCGCCCAGCAGTATTACGTCAAAGCACTGGAACTCGCCGGCGCCGCCGAAGACCACCTGACGTACTGCACCACACTGCGCGGCATGAGCGTGCAAGCCGTGAACCTCGGCCACGGCCAGGCAGCCATGCGACTGGCGGACGCCGCTGCCGCCGCCTCACCCCAGGCAGGCCCCCGCATGCGAGCCTTCCTCGCCGGGCAACAGGCACACTCCGCCGCGAAGGTCGGCCATCGAACCGAAGCACTCGCCCGGCTACGGGAAGCCGAAGTCGCCATGGACCAAGCAGAATCCCAGGAAAAGACCTTCGGCTCCTACGACCCGGCAGCGCTCAGCTACCACACCAGCGAAGTCCGCTACGAACTCGGCGACCTGACCGGCTCCATCGCCGCCATGCAACAAGCCGGAAAACTCCGGCACACCGTATACAGGCGCACACGAGTCCACCACCAGGCACTCCTGGCCGAACGACAACTACAAGTCGGCCACCTGGAAGCCGCATGCGCCACCTGGCGCAACGTCCTGGACGACTACCCCCTCGTCCACTCCGCACGAGCAGACGAACGCATGCACACCATGCTCACCTCCCTCCGCCCCCACCTCAAGAACAACACCGCCCGCGCACTCTACGAACACGCGCGAACCACCATCCCGCACACCGCCCTGGCCTGACCGGCCCAGCCGCCTCGACATGGCCCACCGCCCCTCAAGGCCGTGACCACTCCGCCAAGCTCAGCAGCAAGTGGGCCGATTCCGGGTGGAAGTAGTCGGAGTGGGCGCGGAGGGGGTTCAGGGGGCTGTTGCGGTAGCGCCAGCTCGCGTTGACGTTGACGAAGGGGTGGTCCAGGCAGGTGCGGGGGTAGGGCCGGTCGGCCGGGTGCAGGTCGGTGTGGGCGACGTCGTTGGGGGCCAGGTCGCCGCGGGCCGGCGACAGCCGCATACCGCCGTGGCCGATGCCGGGCAGGTGCTCCGCGTGCAGGTGGCAGTAGCCGGTGGCGTGGTCGTGGCGGGAGTGGGTGAAGACCATCGGGCCGCCGACCGGTGCCCGGTGACCGCCCGCCGCGGGGCGCAGCGTGCGGAACGTGCCGTCGAAGGCGTTGCTGGGGGCCGCCATCTGGAAGGCGGTGAGCGAGTCGACGGTGAACGGCCGGCCGGGGTCGGTGGCGATGCTCCAGCCGAGGGTGTCGCCGGCGGTGGCGTCCGCCGCCCACTGCACGGCCTCGCACAGGAACCTGCCGCCGAAGGAGTGGCCGATCAGGTGCAGGTAGCGGCCGGTCGCGGTGCGCAGCGTGTCGGCCCTCGGGTCGCCGCGTTCGGCGTCGAGGTAGCCCAGCAGGTGACCGAGTACGTGCGGGGCGAAGCCGCGGCCCGGGGCGCTCATCGCGTGTGCCCGGTCGCGTACCGCGTAATAGCCCTTGCGCAGCCGCTGGGACGAGGAGGGCCAGCGGACGACCACGGTCCACGGCGCGTAGCCGGCGTCCGTGTGCAGCCGGGGGTAGAGGCGCGGGTGGCGGGCGTGCTGCTGGTGGACGAGGGCCAGCAGGCGCTGGGCGTTGCGCAGGGCCGCGGGCTGGCCGGTCTGCCAGCCGTGCGCGTACACCAGGATGTCGGTGGCCCACTCCGGCGGGCGCAGCCAGTGCGCCAGGTGGTCCACGAGCCGGTCGGCGGGGACCGGCTCGCCGGTTTCGGGGGTCAGCAGCCAGCCGTCGTGGTCCAGGTCGACGGTGGCGAACTCGGCCGGCGCCGGGACCTGGGCGGCGCGGGCCCGGCGGCGGACGTCGCGGGGCCGGGGCCGGGGGCCGGAGCGGGGGCTGCGGTGGTGCGGCACGGTCACGGGGCGGTCGCTCCTTCGTCCGGGGCGGCGGGGGGCAGCCTGCTGTCCAGGCCGCAGTGGAGCCCGTAGATCAGGCCCAGCGGGTTGTGGTACTCGGCGGCGAACCAGCGGACGGTGTCGCGCACCGCCTCGCCCGCCGCCGACCGGTCGACCAGGTAGCGGGTCAGGAAGCGCAGCGCGAACTCGGCGCCGAAGAGCTGGGGCACGGCGATGGACGGGGCCAGTACGCCCTGCGCGCCGTGCTGGATGAAGCTGCCGGCCAGGCTGGCGAACCTGCCGGTCATCGGGGAGCCGGCGTAACAGACGTTCAGCACCACCATCGGGTGAAACGGGACGAACTCGCCCCGGGTGCGGTTCGCCTCGGTGTGCCGCTTGCGGATGCTGTCGATGCGGCCGGCGTGCACCGCGCGGGCGTCGGTGAGCTGGAACGCCTGCCAGGTGGAGTCGCCGTCGCGGAGTACGGCGCCGTGGCAGAAGAAGTACATCAGGTCCTCGTCGAAGTGGGCCGTGCCGAGGTCGGCGAGGAGGGTGTCACTGTCCGTCCGCTCCGTCAGCTCCGTCTGGTCGTCCAGCAGCTTGTGCACCTCGGCGGCCACCCGCTGCGCCTCGGGCACGCGCGACGCCCTGCGCAGCCCCTCGTCGACGTTGGCGCTGCTGATCGGGCGGGCCCGGCTGGCCGCGTAGTAGAAGTCCGTCTCGTACGCGCCGGACGCGGTCTCGATGAGGTGGCGGTGACCCAGGAAGAGGTCGAAGAGCTGGGCGAGTTCGGAGGGGGCGGTGGGGGCGGTGGGGTTGTCGGCCGGGCGCTCGGCCGGGCTCTCGGGGGCGCTGCCGGGGGCTCCGGCGGGGCTGCTGCCCGGGGCCCCGGGGGCGGTCGGGGGGCTGGCGACGGACGACACCTGGACGTCGTACGGAACCGTCAGCGACGCGTACGGGGCGGGCGCCGGTGGCGGGCCCGATATCGGCGGGACCTCCTCGCCGACGGCCAACAGCGGCCAGGGCAGGTCAAGATCGGAATCGAAGCGGATGCGCAGGTCACGGCGGTGCAGGGCGGTGGCGAGGAAGGCGCGCAGCCGCAGCAGGTTCGGGTCGTGGCCGCTCAGCAGCGTGTCCAGGAGGTGGCTGCCGGCCCGGACGAGTTCGGCCACCCGCCGCTGCACCTCGCCGGGCGGGCGGCTGCTGAGGTCCGCACCGGTGGCGTACGGGCGGATGCCGGCGGCCCGGTCGGCCGGCTGGTAGTCCACGAACGCCTTCCAGTCGGCCAGGAGCTGCGCCGACAGGTCCTTGATGTCACGTACGTCCGTCTCCAGCTCGGCCCAGTGCTCGCGGCTACGGGAGCGGGGCAGCACCCCGGTCTCGCCCCACACGATGAGCCACGGCCGGCCGTCCTGGACGCGCAGGCAGACGATGAGGTCCCGGAGCTCGCGGGTGGGCGCGAGGGTCAGACGGTAGCCGTAACTAGCATCCTGACTACTCGTCAGGGCAATGTTCTCGTCCAACGGCTCAGAACTCCGGCGCCTGGTTGCGTTCGGCGGCGTCGACCGGGGTCGCGGGCCCGCCCGGGGGTGGTCCGGCCTGCACGGCGGGGCGCGCGGGGGCCTCGATGGTCATGGTGGCGTCGAGTTCCTGGAGCACCACTCCGTAGTCGCGGTCATAGACGGTGAACCTGAGTTGGTGCTCGCCCGGCTCGCGCGCCGTGAAGGAGAAGGTGGCCGCACCGTCGCTGCCGTGCCCCGCGCGGTAACTGCGGGCCGGCGGCGTGATGAAGCCCGCGGTGCGCGCCGCGGCGACCAGCATGAGGTAGGCCGACGGGTGCTCGGGCTGGCGCGCCCACAGGTGCTCGTCGGGCACTTCGAGTACGAACTCCAACTCCGCGGGCGCCCCCACCCGGGCCGGCCCGTCGCGCAGCGTGAGCCGCGGCAGGCAGGGGGGGCCGGTGGGCCGCCAAGGGGGTGTGGGTGGGTAGCCCGCTGGGGCGGCTGGCCTGGGGGGAGGGCCTGCGGCGGCCGGACGCTGGGGCTTGTTGGCTACCGGTGGGGTTGGGTTGGTGTTGCGCACTGGTGGAAGTGGGTTGGTTTCGTCAGCCGACGCGGGTGGTTGGGTGGCATCCGCCGGCACGGGCGGTTGGGTGGCATTCGCCGGCGTGGGTGGGTCGGTTTCGTGCGCCGCCGCGGGCGGTGGCTCGTCCCGGTGGTTCTGTGCCGCGGGTGGCGGGAGTGTGGCCGTACGAGACGGCTCACCCTCTTCCGGCTCCGCCAATTCGGCTTCTGCTACGTCGAGTTCGGCATCGGGTGTCGTCTCAGGGTGGGGTGGTTCGTCCCCGGCGTGGTGGGGGCCTGTGTGGTGGGGCTCGGGGTGGTTCGGCGCCGGGTGGTTCGCCCCCGGGTGGCCCGTGGACACGTGGCTCGTATCGACTTGGCCCGTACTCACCCGGCCCGTATCGGCGCGGCCCACATCACCCTGGCCTGTGCCAGCCTGGCTCGCATCATCCCGGCCCATGCGAGCCTGGCCCGCATCACCCTGCCGCACATCACCCCGCCCCGCGCCGGCCCGACCCGCATCACCCTGCCGCGCATCACCCTGGCCCGCGCCGCCCCGGCGCGTATCGGTCCGGCCCGTATCCGCGTGCTCCGGGCGCGGGGCGGGGTTGCTCGGGTCGCCCGGGTTCTCGTGGGTGAGGCCGGGGGTGGTGGTGGATCGTTCCGGGCGGGCCGTGGTCGTACGGGACGGGCCCGGGCGGGTAGTGGCGGGGCGGCGGGACCGCGCCGGGCGGACCAGGTGGCGGCGGGCGGGGCCGGGCTCCGGGCGGGGCCGCCCGGCCTGCGCCTTGCGCGGCTTGCGGCGGTCGCTAGTCTCCGGCTCCACGGAGCCACGGTTGCCCCTGAACACGAGGGACTGATGGTCGAGCCCGGCGATCACCACGGCCGACTCGGGGCCGCCCCGGGCCTGCACCGCGACGCTGCCGTCCGCGGACGGGGCAACGTCGTCCGCGGCGGGCGGTGCGGCGGCGCCCTGGCCGGGCGGGAACCACGGTGCGTGCGCGTGCGAGACGTGGGTGACGGCGGGGCGGCGGCCCGAGCCCCTGCCGAGGTCTCCGCCCCCGGCCCCGTCTCCGCTCAGGGCACCGGCCCGGCCCCGCGCCCCGCGCCGGAATCGCACCCTGACGTACGCCACCGCGTGCCACACGCACTTCCCGCTCAGTACGACGAGGCCGGACGCGGTGCCGAGGACGATGGCCGACAGGAACGAGGTGGCCACGTCCGGTGCGGCCGATCCGCCGGCCAGCCGCAGGCCGAGGAGGGCGGCCAGCGCCCCGGCCGTGAACGCGGCGGCGAGCCGGCTGCCGACCAGGGTGCCCACCTGGATGAGGAGGCTGCGCAGCCGCTGCCAGCGGGAGTGTCGTTTGGGGGTGGCCAGCGCCCAGTGGGTGTCGGTGACCGGCTCCTGCCGGCCGGCCGCCGAGCGCAGGGCCGCGGCCACCGACGGCGCCTTCGGGCGGGCGCCCGGGTGGGGTTCGAGCAGGCCCTCGATGAGCGGCCCGAACTCCTTGTGCCGGCGCACCCGCGGTGGGCGGGCGTCCCGGAGCGCCTTGATCCGGGCGCCCGGCATGGGGCCGCGCAGCGGGCGGCGGCCCTCGACCATCTCGTACAGGGTCGTGCCGAGCGCCCACAGGTCGCCCTGGGGTGTCGGCGCGTCCGGCGGCGTCCCGGCCAGGTGGGCGGCGGTCATCTCCGGCGCCGTGTACTGCGAGGTGGGCCGCTCGGGCAGCAGGGGCGGCGCGCCG
>NZ_JBEHZD010000080.1:0-20183 GCF_040240285.1 Streptomyces sp. HSW2009
GGGGGGCGCGGGGGGGGGGGGGGCGGCCGGGGGGGGGGGCCCGCGGGGGGGGCGGGGGGGGCGGCCGGGGGGGGGGGGGGGGGGCCCCGGCCCGTGGCCGATCAGGGGCGGACCAGGTCGGTCAGGCCGTGGCCTCGCGGTCGGTCGTCGCGCGCTCGACGGCCCCCGCCGCCTCCGCCCGCAGGTCCCGGCGCAACTCCTTCGGCAGCGAGAACGTGATGCTCTCCTGCATCGGCTGCACCACCTCCACGTCCCCGTAACCACGCTCGGCGAGCCACTCAAGGACGCCCTCGACCAGCACGTCGGGGACCGAGGCGCCGGAGGAGACACCGACGGTGCTGACCCCTTCGAGCCACGCCTCGTCGATCTCGCTCGCGTAGTCGACCAGGTGGCCGTCCTTGGCGCCGGCGCCGAGCGCGACCTCGACCAGCCGGACGGAGTTGGACGAGTTCTTCGAGCCGACGACGATCACTAGGTCGGATTCGGCAGCTATCTGCTTCACCGCCACCTGACGGTTCTGCGTCGCGTAGCAGATGTCGTCGCTCGGCGGGCTGATGAGCTGCGGGAACTTCTCCTTCAGCGCGTCGACGGTCTCCATCGTCTCGTCGACCGACAGCGTGGTCTGGGACAGCCAAACCACCTTGGACTCGTCCCTGACCTGCACGTTCTTCACATCATCCGGGCCGTCGACGAGCGTGACGTGGTCGGGGGCCTCGCCGCTGGTGCCGATGACCTCCTCGTGGCCCTCGTGGCCGATGAGCAGGATGTCGTAGTCGTCCTTGGCGAAGCGGACGGCTTCCTTGTGCACCTTGGTCACCAGCGGGCAGGTCGCGTCGATGGTGGCGAGCTGGCGGCGGGCGGCCTCCTCGTGCACGACCGGCGCGACGCCGTGCGCGGAGAAGATCACGATGGCGCCCTCGGGCACCTCCTCCGTCTCCTCGACGAAGATCGCGCCCTTCTTCTCCAGGGTCCGCACGACGTACTTGTTGTGGACGATTTCCTTGCGCACGTAGATCGGAGCGCCGTATTGCTCCAGTGCTTTTTCGACGGCGATCACGGCTCGGTCCACACCCGCGCAGTACCCCCGCGGGGCTGCGAGCAGGACCCGGCGGCTGGCGCGCGAAGCGTCTTCGCTGGTGGCCGTGGCGGGCGTCGGGCTGGGCGTTGCGGTCATGCTGACCATGGTACGGCCGTGCCGCAGCGCGGAAAGGGCGTGCGGGTGGATCACACTGAGCCCAGGCGCGCGTACTGAGGAGGCTTACGCCATGGCCGGGTCGCACAGCTCACCAGCCACGCTACGGCGCACGCTCACCTTCCGCGACCTCGTCGTGTACGGCCTGCTGTTCATCGCGCCGATGGCCCCGGTCGGCGTCTTCGGCACGCTGGACGCCAAGTCGCACGGCGCGGTCGCGCTGGTCTACCTGGTGGCGACGGTCGCGATGGCCTTCACCGCGTACTCGTACGCGCAGATGGTCAAGGTCGCCCCGCGGGCCGGTTCGGTCTACACCTACGCGCGGGTGGGGCTCGGCGAGGGGCCCGGGTTCGTCGCCGGGTGGATGGCGATGCTCGACTACCTGCTGATCCCCGCCGTCGCGTACCTCTTCTCCGGGATCGCGATGGAGGAGTTGGTGCCCTCGGTCGACCGGTGGGTGTGGACCTCGATCGCGGTCGTGGTGACCACCGGGCTCAACCTGTGGGGGGTGCGGGCCGCCGCGCTGGTGGGGTTCCTGGTGCTGGCGATGGAGATCGTGGTGCTGCTGGTGTTCGTGGCCGCGGCGCTGGTGGAGCTCGCCGCGCACGGCGCACAGCGCGACTGGCTCTCGCCGCTGACCGGGCAGGGCGACTTCGCGCTGACCGCGGTCTTCAGCGCGGTGGCGGTCGCCGTCCTGTCCTCCCTGGGCTTCGACGCCATCGCCGCGTGCGCCGAGGAGACGCAGGACGACGCGCCGGACGCGGCCGGCGGGAAGGGCGGGCCGCCGGGCAAGGGCAGTGGGTGGCGCAGTGCGGCCGGCTCCGCGCGCGTGTCGCGCGCGGTGCTGACCTGTCTGGCCGTGGCGGGGTTCCTGTTCGTCGTGCAGACCTATCTGGCGGCGCTGCTCTCGCCGACCCCGGCGGCGGAGTTGGCCGCCGACCCCGCGTCGCAGGGGTCCGCCTTCTACGCCGCGGTGGAGTCGTCCGTCGGCAACTGGCTGCACGACCTGGTCGCGGTCAGCAAGGCGATCGGGGCGGCGTTCGCGGCGCTCGCGGGGCAGGCGGCGGCCGGCCGACTGCTGTTCGCGATGGCCCGGGACCGCCGGCTGCCGGGCCCGGTGGCCAAGGTGGACGCGCACAGCGGCGTGCCGCGCCGGGCGCTGCTGGGCGCCGCCGCGGTCACGCTGGTCGCGGCGGTGTGGGCGGCCCGCCGCGACGACGGCCTGGACCGGCTGGCCTCGGTGGTGAACATCGGCGCGCTGACCGCGTTCGCCCTGCTGCACGCCTCGGTGATCGGCTGGTTCTGGCTCCGCAAGCGGGCCGAGGTGCCGAGCGTGCTGCGCCACGTCCTGATCCCGCTGACCGGCCTCGGCATCGTCATCGCGGTGATCGTCGAGGCGTCGGACACGGCCCAGCTCATCGGCGCGATCTGGTTCGGGGCCGGCCTGGTGGTGTTGGCCGCGCAGTGGCGCGAGCGCAGGCGCGCGGGAGGCGGGGGTGCTGGTGGGGTTGGCGGGCCGCCGGCGGCTTAGGGCGCGGGCCGGTGGGGCGTGCGGGGATAGGGGTCCGGGCCGGGTGGGGTGGGGCGCAGGAGGTACGGATTCGGGCCGGCGAGCCGACGGCGGTAGGAGTCCAGGCCGGTAGGGCGTAAGAGGTACGGAACTGGGCCGGCGAGCCGCGGGAGGTACGGGACCGGGGCCGGCGAGCCGCGGGAGGTACGGGACCGGGGTGGTTCCGTGACGACGGCTCCGGGCGTCGGGGGCTGGACGTCGGGAGCCGGGCGTCGCGGGCTATGGGTCGGGACCGAGGGCCAAGGGTTGCGGGGCGAGGCCCTGCGTAGGGGCCGCGGGTCGGGCCCCGGCCGTTGTCAGTGGCCGCCGCTAGGCTCGTGCGCATGGCTGTGAACACGTCCGCTGAGGCGCCCATCCCGGTCGGCGAGGTCTCCCGGCTGATCGGGGGCTGGATCGACCGGCTGGGCGCGGTGTGGGTGGAGGGGCAGATCGCCCAGCTCTCGCGGCGCCCGGGGGCCGGCGTGGTGTTCCTGACCCTGCGCGACCCTTCGTACGACATCTCCCTCACGGTCACCTGCTTCCGCTCCGTCTTCGACGAGGTCGCGGACGCGGTCGCGGAGGGCGCCCGGGTCGTGGTGCACGCGAAGCCGGAGTGGTATGCCCCGCGGGGCCAGCTCTCCCTGCGGGCGGCCGAGATCCGCCCGATGGGCGTGGGCGAGCTGTTGGCCAGGCTGGAGCGGTTGAAGAAGTCGCTGGCCGCCGAGGGGTTGTTCGCGGCGGACCGCAAGCGCCGGCTGCCGTTCCTGCCGCAGCGCATCGGGCTGGTCTGCGGCCGGGCCTCGGCGGCCGAGCGCGACGTGTTGGAGAACGCCAGGCTGCGCTGGCCCGCCGTGCGGTTCGAGGTGCGCCCGGTGCCGGTGCAGGGGGTGCACGCGGTGCCGCGGGTCATCGAGGCGGTGCGGGAGCTGGACGCGCATCCCGACGTCGACGTGATCGTGGTGGCGCGCGGCGGCGGCAGCGTGGAGGACCTGCTGCCGTTCTCGGACGAACAGTTGGTACGGGCGGTCGCCGCCTGTCGTACGCCGGTGGTCTCGGCCATCGGCCACGAGCCCGACACGCCGCTGCTCGACCTGGTCGCCGACCTCAGGGCGTCCACGCCGACCGATGCGGCGAAGCAGGTGGTGCCGGACGTCAGCGAGGAGCTGAGCCGGGTGCAGCAGCTCCGCGAGCGCGCGCTGCGTGCGGTGAGCGGGCAGCTCGACCGCGAGGAGCGCGGGCTCGCTGCGGCGCTGGCCCGGCCCTGCATACGGCAGCCGCAGCGCATGGTGGACGACCGCGCGCAGCAGATCGACGCCCTGCTGCACCGCAGCCGCGGCACCCTGCGCCATCTCCTGGACCGCGCCGACTCCGAGCTGGCCCACACCCGCGCGCGGGTGGTGGCCCTGTCCCCCGCGGCGACGCTGCGCCGCGGCTATGCGGTGCTGCAACACGAGGGCGGCACGGTCGTCCGGGACGCGGCCGAGGTCACCGACGGCGAGCGGCTGCGCGCCCGGGTCGCCGAAGGGGCGTTCACGGTCGTCGCCGAGCGCCCACCGACGCCGTCGGCGGAGCAGCCCGAGGCCGCTGGGCCGGCGGCGCGCCCCGCAGACGGGACCGCGGCGGCTGCCGCGACGTAGCGCCCCGGCCGCCCCCGCGCGGCGCCCCTTTTAGAAGTGCGGGTCGAGATCGGAGCCCCACCGCCAGGGGCCGGGCACGCCGGGCTTCCACGTGCCTTCGAGCCTGATCGTCTCCCACTCGGGGTTGCGGGGATCGAGCGACGTCCGGTGCAGGTAGTGGCCGTTCTTCGGGTGCAGGCAGTCCTTCCAGTGGTACGTGCCCCGGCCGAGGAACAGGTTCTTCCGCTCCCCCGGTCCACCGGACTGGAGCCAGTCGTAGGTGCCGGCGGTCAGGTCGATGTCGCGTTCGACGCAGGACGTCGGCATGCCGCTGGTGGGCCGGTCGGTGAGTTCCTGGGTCCTCTTGTTGTGGGCGACCTCGGCCGCGGAGGCGGTGCTCGACGCGCCGATGACGGCCACGCCGAGCAGGGCCGTGACAGCGGTGAGGTTGCGCAGGGTGCGTGCCACGATCGTTTCCTTCCGGTTGCTCGTACTTCTTCCTGACGGGTCAGACCGACGCGGCGGAACCGGGGCACGGGCGGCCACCGGCGCGCGGGTCGCCGGCGTTGCGGGCCTGCCCCGCCCTTCGCGTTCCCCCAGGTGTAGCGCGTTCCCGTCGTGACCCGTCCCCGCCCCGGGGCCCCGCCCCCGCGCCTCGGACCACCGCTCGACTGACCGGGTGCCACACGGCCGCAACCCCGTTGTCGTACCCCGCCTCTAGGCTGGAGCCATGGTGAAGACGGGCGAGAAGACCACCGGGACCGCGCTCGGGTACGAGCAGGCGCGGGACGAGTTGGTGGAGGTCGTGCGCCGGCTGGAGACGGGCGGCACGACGTTGGAGGAGTCGCTCGCGCTGTGGGAGCGCGGCGAGGAGTTGGCGCAGGTCTGCCGGCGCTGGCTGGACGGCGCGCGGGCCAGGCTCGACGCGGCCCTGACCGAAGGCGCCGAGCCGTCCACGGCGAACGCCGAAGGCGGCCCGACGGGCACCACCGACGATTCGGCGACTGCCCCGGACTGACCCCGCCATCCCGGCCCACCCGCCGGACCACACCCCTTCACCACCCACCCGCCACGAGCCGGGCGGGCCCTGACGACGCCCCGCACGAGCCGCGCCCGCACGGGGATCAGCGAGAGCAGTGGCCCCGCTGCCCATCGGGGAACGCGCCGCGCCCGCACCCCGTACGACCACCTCCGCACGCCCGCCCCGTACGCTCCGGGCCCGCGCGATTCCGGACGCACACCCGAACTATCCGAACCACCCGAACCACCCGGCCCCCTGCCTCTGGCCCCGGCCACCCGCACCCCACGCACCGGCCGCCCCAGCCGCTTCACCTACTCCGCCCACTCCCCCGCAATGGGCCACCCACCACGTACTGCCCCGCCCCTGCTCGCCCGCTCGACCACCCCGCGGCGAGACCTCCCGTACGGGCCACTCGTACGCACCGTCCCCGGGGGCCCGCTGGGGCCACCGCCCACAGCCAGCCGCTCCCCATCGGAATGGGGCCGCTCGGGGCGGGGTTACTTCGGGCGGGACCCCTTGGGAGCACGGCCGGGCCGCGGACCGCGTGATCTGGGCCACGCCCCTCTAGGTTTAGTTGAAAATTAACCTAAATCCCGTACAGTGAGAACCGCCAAGCTCGACCATGTGCCGGTAGACCCGCATAAACAAGCAGAAGGTATGTCATGACTCTCGCCCTCGACACGGCCGCCCAGAACCTGCTCTTCCGTGAGGCCCACACCGCCAACGCGTTCACCGACGAGCCGGTGAGCGACGAGCAGGTCCAGGCGATCTACGACCTGGTGAAGTACGCCCCGACGGCGTTCAACATGTCGCCGCTGCGCGTGCTGCTGGTCCGTTCGCCGGAGGCCCGCGAGCGCCTGGTGTCGCACCTGGCCGAGGGCAACCGCCCGAAGACCGCCGCCGCGCCGCTGGTCGCCGTGCTCGCCGTGGACCACGAGTTCCACGAGGAGCTTCCGAAGCTGCTCCCGCACGCCCCGGGCATCGCCGACGCCTTCTTCTCCGAGCGCCCGGTGCGCGAGCAGGCCGGCACGTTCAACGCCGCGCTCCAGATCGGCTACTTCATACTCGGCGTGCGCGCGGCCGGCCTGGCCGCCGGCCCGATGACCGGCTTCGACGCCGAGGGCCTGACCAAGGAGTTCTTCCCCGACGGCAACCACCAGGTGCTCACCGTGGTCAACCTGGGCAAGCCGGGCGAGGGCGCCTTCAACCCCCGCTCGCCGCGCCTGGCCTTCGACGAGGTCGTCACCACCGTCTGAGCCCGCCCCGGATCGGCCCCCGCCCTTCCGGTCGCCCCGCGCCCCCGGCCCACCCCCATCGGTGACCGGGGGCGCGGCGCGTCCCGTACCAGGTCAGCCGAGTGACACCCGGGGCGCGGGGCCCCTGCGCGAAGTCAGCGGCGCACGACTGTGAGGCCCCATGAGGTCTTACGCGCGAGGCCGCCGGCGCGAGCCCGAGAGCTCCACGGCACCACCCGCCAGCCGGCACCACCCGTCAGCCGGGACGGGACCACCCGCCACCCGGCCCCCGCTCGGCTACTCCGCGGGCTTCGCCGAAGACGGCGTGGCGGCGGGGGTTCCGGTCTGCGCGGTGTCGGCGGACGGCTTGCCCGTGGGCGCGCTGCTCGGCGGGAAGCTGGGCTTGGCGCCGCGCTCGATCTTGAGGGACCGCACCATCAGTAGCAGATCGGCGTCGGGCGCGGTGCCGGTCACCACGGTCGTCGCCCCGGGCACCTTGTGCACCAGCGCGTCGTACTTCTCGCCGCGGTAGCGGGTCCACTTCCGGCCGTCCACCTCGACCTCGCCGCCGGCCGGCTTGGCCTTGTGGGTGACGTCGGCGACGTACCGGTCGGCCTGCGAGGAGTCGCTCTGCTCGACGCCGACGTACTCCTTGTCGGGCGTCAGATAGCCCAGGTGCCACACCGCGCCGAGGTCCGACTTGCCCCGGTAGCTCACCGACGTCGCCCGCCATCCCGTGGGCAACCCCTCGGGCGCGGCGACCGGATACGGGGCCGCGCGGCGCACGAGGTCCACCTCGACCCGGGTGTTCACCGTCTTGATCGGGTCTTTGCTGTCGTCGTGCGGGATGAAGACGTAGATCCCCATCGCCACGAGGCACACCACAGCCATCGACAGCACCAGATTCAGTACGGTCTGATTCTCACCACGCATACCGGCCACGCACCCATCGTCCCCTACGCCCGTTCCGGCCATGACCAGGGGCCCCGTTCCCGCGCGCGGCGCCCTGCACCGTCATGCGTGATAGCGCTCATACGTAGGGCCCTCTGCTCATTTTCGCGACTTACCGTTAAAGTCATGAGCACCCTCGCCCTCCTTGCCCCGCTTCGGGCGGGAGGGGTCACACGGCCGTCGCCGTACAGAAAGGTGCGCTCCGATGACCGAGCATCATCTGCCGTCCCCCCTCGAAGTCAGCCCCGAGGCTCCCGACCGCAACCTGGCGTTGGAGCTGGTCCGGGTGACCGAGGCCGGTGCCATGGCGTCCGGCCGCTGGGTCGGCCGCGGCGACAAGAACGGCGCGGACGGCGCGGCCGTCAAGGCCATGCGTTCGCTCGTGCACACGGTCTCGATGAACGGCGTGGTGGTCATCGGCGAGGGCGAGAAGGACGAGGCGCCGATGCTCTTCAACGGCGAGCGCGTCGGCGACGGGACCGGTCCGGAGTGCGACGTGGCCGTCGACCCGGTGGACGGCACCACGCTCACCGCCAAGGGCATGGCGAACGCGGTCTCGGTGCTCGCGGTCGCCGAGCGCGGCTCGATGTTCGACCCGTCGGCCGTCTTCTACATGGACAAGCTGGTCACCGGCCCGGAGGCGGCCGAGTTCGTGGACATCACGGCCCCGGTCGGGGTGAACATCCGGCGCATCGCCAAGGCCAAGCGCTCCAGCCCGGAGGACGTGACCGTCGTCATCCTGGACCGGCCGCGGCACGACGGGATCGTCAAGGAGGTCCGGGAGGCCGGCGCCCGCATCAAGTTCATCTCCGACGGTGACGTGGCCGGCGCGATCATGGCCGTCCGCGAGGGCACCGGCGTGGACCTGCTGCTCGGCGTGGGCGGCACCCCGGAGGGCATCATCGCGGCCTGTGCCATCAAGTGCCTGGGCGGCACCATCCAGGCCAAGCTGTGGCCGCGGGACGACGCGGAGCGGCAGCGCGCGCTGGACGCGGGCCACGACCTCGACCGGGTCCTCCAGACGGACGACCTGGTCAGCGGCGACAACGTGTTCTTCGTCGCCACCGGCATCACCGACGGCGACCTGCTGCGCGGCGTGCGCTACCGGGCCGAGACCGCCACCACCCAGTCGCTGGTGATGCGCTCCAAGTCGGGCACCATCCGGCAGATCGACTCCACGCACCGGCTGTCCAAGCTGCGCGCGTACGCCGCGGTCGACTTCGAACGCGCCCGCTGAGGCCCGCCACGGTCACCCACCCGCCGCACCACCGGCCGCGGGCCTGCTGACCGCGGCCCCGCCGGCCGGGCGGGCCCGCCGGGCCGGGGCGCACGGCAGCGGAACACCGTGGCGTGAACAGCCGCGGGAGCGGAACGCCGTGGCGCAAGCGGTCGCGTGCGCGGAACACAGTTGAGCCCGGGGGGCCCCCGGGGGGGGGGGCCCCCCCCGCCCCCCCCCCCGCCGCCGGCGGCGGCGCGGGGCGCGCCGGGGGCCCGGGGGGGGGGGGGGGGGGGCCCCCCGCGGGGGGGGGGGCCCCCCCCCGGCCGCGGCGCCCCCCCCCCCCCCCCCCCTCCCCCGCTTTCCGGCGCGCGTGGGACGCGGGGAAGCGGGTGGCACCTGGCGGGGCGGGCCCGGGGTGAGGGTGTCCGAAGCGGGTGTCGGGGCTCGCTGCGGGCGGCGTCAGCCAGCCGCGGCGACCCGCACCGCGCGCTGGAGCTCCGCCTCCCGGCGCCGGCGGCGGGCCAGCACCACGCGGCGCTCGGCCGCGGTGAGACCGCCCCACACGCCGTACGGCTCCGGCTGTATCAGCGCGTGCTCCCGGCACTCGACCATGACGGGGCAGCGCGCACAGACGCGCTTGGCCGCCTCTTCCCGGGAGAGCCGGGCCGCGGTCGGTTCCTTGGAGGGGGCGAAGAAGAGCCCGGCCTCGTCACGGCGGCACACCGCCTCGGAATGCCAGGGGCCGGCCTGTTCCCGGGCGTGGTCACGCTGCGGGGGCACAGCGGCGTCCAGGGGGTGATGCGGTTGCAGCACGGTCTACTCCTGACGACGGCTCCGGTTTGGGTCACCCTTGCCCGCCTCGCTGCGCACGACTTTTCGCGCCCGCAGCCGTACGAGAGACGATGCACGAAGCTTTACCCGCTGTGCGGGTGCTTATGCACACGGTTGCCTCACGTCGTACGGGCGTTCCGATCGCTGCGTGGAGCTGTGCGTTTTTGGTACGCCGTGCCGTCGTTTCCGATCAGCGCTTCGCGTTCAGGTTCCGTACCCGCTTCCCGCGCTTGGGCTTGGCCTCCACGCCGCCGAAGACCGCGAGCCCGCTGACGACGACCACCGGGGCCGCCGGGTCCTCGGCTTCCACATCGGCCACGTCGAAGCCGCCGAAGATGCCGGTGCCCGCGCTGCGCAGGGTGACGTTCTCCGGCACCCTGATGTCCACCCCGCCGAAGATCGCGGTGACCTGCACCACCACCTCCTGCTGCTCGAACACCGCCTCGGTCAGGTCGATCTCCACGCCGCCGAACAGCGCGAACGCATTGGTCTTGCGCCCCACCCGCCAGCGGCCCCGGCGGCCGGCGCCGCCGAAGACGGCGATCAGGTTGTCGGTGGCCGAGTTGCGCACCGGCGGCAGCGTGGGAACCACGGCGGAGGCCGGTTGACCCGCGCCGGCACGGCCCGCGGGGCCGCCGGCGGAAGCGGGCAGGTCCCGGACGAACAGGGCGAGTTCGCCGTGCGTCTTCGCCTCGTACACCCCGCTGATGCGCTCGGCGTGCTCCTCCGCGGTCAGTCGCCCCTCGGCCAGGGCCTCGCGCAGGATGTCGGCGATGCGGTCGCGGTCCGCGTCCGAGGCGCGGATGGCGTCCTCGGACGGCACGACGGGGGCTGCGGGCGCCGCGGGTACGGCAGGGGCCACGGGCGCCGCTGGTGCGGCAGGGGCCGCGGGTACGGCGGCGACTGCGGGTGGGGTGGGGTCTGCGGGGACCGCAGGTGCGGCAGGGGCTGCGGCACGGGGCTTCGTCAGGGGAACCGGCTGCTGTTCGTCCACCCGCGACAGCCTAGCGAAACGCGATAGATCGCGATAGGGGCGGACTGAGTCCCACCTCACCGACACGATGTCGGACCGCCGTTCTACTCTGGTGGACGCTCCCCGTGCTCCGTCCGGGAGGCGCCTGCCATCGACGTCAGCGAGAGACCGCAGTGAGGATTGGCCCCGATGCCTGAGTTCGTGTACACGGATCTGCTGCCCGTAGGCCCGGACGCCACCCCGTACCGGCTCGTGACCGCCGAGGGTGTGAGCACCTTCGAGGCCGACGGGCGCACCTTCCTCAAGGTGGAGCCCGAGGCGCTGCGGAAGCTGGCCGCCGAGGCCATGCACGACATCTCGCACTACCTGCGCCCGACCCACCTCGCGCAGCTCCGCCGCATCCTGGACGACCCGGAGGCCAGCCCGAACGACCGGTTCGTCGCGCTCGACCTGCTGAAGAACGCCAACATCGCGGCGGCCGGCGTGCTGCCCATGTGCCAGGACACCGGCACCGCGATCGTGATGGGCAAGCGCGGCCAGCAGGTGCTCACCTCCGGCGGCGACGAACAGGCGCTCTCGCGCGGCATCTACGACGCGTACACCCAGCTCAACCTGCGCTATTCGCAGATGGCCCCGCTGACCATGTGGGACGAGAAGAACACCGGCTCCAACCTGCCGGCGCAGATCGAGCTGTACGCGACGGACGGCGACGCGTACAAGTTCCTCTTCATGGCCAAGGGCGGCGGCTCGGCCAACAAGTCCTTCCTCTTCCAGGAGACGAAGGCGGTGCTGAACGAGGCGTCGATGATGAAGTTCCTGGAAGAGAAGATCCGCTCGCTGGGGACCGCGGCCTGTCCGCCGTACCACCTGGCCATCGTCGTCGGCGGCACCAGCGCCGAGTACGCGCTGAAGACCGCCAAGTACGCCTCCGCGCACTACCTGGACGAGCTGCCCGCCGAGGGCTCGCCGGCCGGGCACGGCTTCCGGGACAAGGAGCTTGAGGACAAGGTCTTCGAGCTGACGCAGAAGATCGGCATCGGCGCCCAGTTCGGCGGCAAGTACTTCTGCCACGACGTGCGCGTGGTGCGGCTGCCGCGGCACGGCGCGTCCTGCCCGGTGGCCATCGCCGTGTCCTGCTCGGCCGACCGGCAGGCCGTCGCGAAGATCACCGCCGAGGGCGTCTTCCTTGAGCAGTTGGAGACCGACCCGGCGCGCTTCCTGCCCGAGACCACCGAGGACGAGCTGACCGCGGGCGCCGGGCCCGACCTGGACGCGGTGGCCGTCGACCTGAACCAGCCGATGGACGCTATCTTGGCCGAGCTGTCCCGGCACCCGGTCAAGACCCGCCTCTCGCTCACCGGCACGCTGGTGGTGGCCCGTGACATCGCGCACGCCAAGATCAAGGAGCGGCTGGACGCGGGCGAGGAGATGCCGGCGTACCTGAAGGACCACCCGGTGTACTACGCGGGCCCGGCCAAGACCCCCGAGGGGTACGCGTCCGGTTCCTTCGGCCCGACCACGGCCGGCCGGATGGACGCCTACGTCGAGCAGTTCCAGGCCGCCGGCGGCTCCAAGGTGATGCTGGCCAAGGGCAACCGCTCGCAGCAGGTCACCTCGGCCTGCGCCGCGCACGGCGGCTTCTACCTCGGCTCCATCGGCGGCCCCGCCGCCCGCCTCGCCCAGGACTGCATCAAGAAGGTGGAGGTCCTGGAGTACGAGGAGCTGGGCATGGAGGCGGTCTGGAAGATCGAGGTCGAGGACTTCCCGGCGTTCATCGTCGTCGACGACAAGGGCAACGACTTCTTCGCCGACCCGTCCCCCACCCAGCCCCTGCTGACCAGCATCCCGGTCCGCAAGGCGGACTGACCCGCACGGACGCCCCCACGGGGGCGAGCGAAGCACCTTGAGGGAGCCCCGGCGGTGGTCGGGGCTCCCTCAAGCGGTTCGCCCCGGAGGCGCCGGCCCGTTCGAAAACCCCCGTCGGGAACACCTGGCGGCCCCTCGGTGCTGGCCTTGGCAGGAGGTGGGTCGACGATGAGCGACGAGCAGTACCGCATCGAGCACGATTCGATGGGTGAGGTGCGGGTTCCGGCGGACGCCAAGTGGCGGGCGCAGACGCAGCGGGCCGTGGAGAACTTCCCGCTGTCGGGGCAGCGCCTTGAGCGGGCCCACATTCAGGCGTTGGCGCAGGTCAAGGCCGCTGCGGCGACGGTCAACGCCGGGCTTGGGGTGATCGAGGCCGAGATCGCCGGCGCCATCGCGGAGGCTGCGGGCGAGGTGGCCGACGGGCGCTGGGACGCGCACTTCCCGGTCGACGTGTTCCAGACCGGCTCCGGCACCTCGTCCAACATGAACGCCAACGAGGTGATCGCGACCCTGGCCAGCGAGCGGCTCGGCCGCCCCGTGCACCCCAATGACCACGTCAACGCCAGCCAGTCGTCCAACGACGTCTTCCCCTCCTCGATCCACATCGCCGCCACCGCGGCCGTCACCGCCGATCTGGTGCCGGCCCTGGAGCACCTCGCCGTGGCCCTCGAAGCCAAGGCGGAGGAGTTCGCGGACGTGGTGAAGTCGGGTCGTACGCATCTGATGGACGCGACGCCGGTCACCCTCGGCCAGGAGTTCGGCGGCTACGCGGCCCAGGTGCGGTACGGCGTGGAGCGGCTGCACGCCGCGCTGCCGCGGCTGGCCGAACTGCCGCTCGGCGGCACCGCCGTGGGCACCGGCATCAACACCCCGCCCGGCTTCTCGGCCGCCGTCATCGCCGAGGTGGCCCGTGCCACCGGGCTGCCGCTGACCGAGGCCAGGAACCACTTCGAGGCGCAGGGCGCGCGCGACGGCCTGGTGGAGACCTCGGGGCAACTGCGCACCATCGCGGTCGGGCTCACCAAGATCTGCAACGACCTGCGGTGGATGGCGTCCGGGCCGCGCACCGGGCTGGCCGAGATCGCCCTGCCCGACCTCCAGCCCGGCTCCTCGATCATGCCGGGCAAGGTGAACCCGGTGGGGCCGGAGGCGGTGCTGATGGTCGCGGCCCAGGTCACCGGGAACGACACGACGGTGGCGACGGCCGGGGCCGCGGGCAACTTCGAACTCAATGTGATGCTGCCAGTGATCGCCAAGAACCTGCTGGAGTCCATCCGGCTGCTCGGCAACGCGGCCCGGCTGCTCGCCGACCGCACGGTGGCCGGCATCACCGCCAACGCGGAGCGGGCCAGGGAGTACGCGGAGTCCTCGCCTTCGGTGGTCACCCCGCTCAACCGGTACCTCGGCTACGAGGAGGCCGCAAAGGTGGCGAAGCGGTCGCTGGCCGAGCGCAAGACGATCCGTCAGGTGGTCCTGGAGGGCGGCTACGTGGAGCGGGGCGATCTGACGGTCGAACAGCTCGATGCGGCGCTGGACGTACTGCGGATGACCCGCCCGTAGCGACGCCGACGCCCGACGACGCCCACGCCGGCCGCGGGGCCCTCCCGGCACTCCCGCCGCGGGCCCCCGCCCCGCCGCGGGCCGCCGCCCCCTGCCGGCCGCCGTTCCGCGCCGAGCGCCCTTCCCCCGCCCCAAGCGCCGTACCCCCGGCGCATCGACGCCCCGCGGGGGCGGGGTGGCGCGTTCGAGGGCGGGTGGGGTGCGTCGGGGCCCAGTTGCCCGGGGTGACCGCCGCGTGCCCGCGTACGTGCGCCGATCCGACCCGTCGCGCGGGACGGGCTCCAGGAAATGGGATTCGTCACGGCGCGGCAGCCTTGCCACGCCTAAGATCTGCTCATGACAGCGGACATGGTGGAAACGCGGGGCGCGGCCGGCGCCGCCCACTGGGAGCCGGGCGCCCAGGTCCTGTGGCGCTACCGGGCCAACGGCCGCGATCGAAGCATCCACATCTGCCGCCCGGTGACCGTCGTGCAGGACACGGACGACCTGCTCGCCGTCTGGCTCGCCCCCGGCACGGTCTGTGCCAAGCCGCAGTTGACCGACGGGACCGACCTCCACCAGGAACCGCTCACCACCCGTTACACCAAACCCCGCACGGTGGTCGAGACCCGTTGGCTCGGCACCGGTGTGCTGAAGCTGGTGCGGCCGGGCGACCCCTGGTCGGTCTGGCTGTTCTGGGACGACGGCTGGCGGTTCCGCAACTGGTACGTGAATCTGGAGGAGCCGCAGACCCGTTGGCGCGGCGGGGTCGACTCCGAGGACCACTTCCTCGACCTCGTGGTCAACCCGGATCGGAGCTGGGAGATGAAGGACGAGGACGAGTTCGCGCAGGCGCAGCGGGTCGGCCTGGTCGCGCCGCACCAGGCGGCGCGGATCAGGTCCGCCGGCCGGGCCGCGGTGGCCGCCGTCCAATCCTGGGGTGCCCCGTTCCGCGACGGCTGGGAGAATTGGCGACCGGACCCGGCGTGGCCGGTCCCCGCCCTCCCGGCGGACTGGTCAGCCCTACGAGAACGCCCGCGGACACATGCCTCTTGATGTGCACCTGGGCTTCAAACGTAGGATCGTCCTCCGCAACACTGCTCCGGCAGGAAACACAGCAACGCAACTCACGAATGAAGTACGGGATTTGACGTGCGGTCACAGAAGGGCAATGTCGTGAGCGGTGACGGCCACCACGGGTACGAGGCGTACGGCCGGTTAGAGATCGATCGCAGCGGGCAGGCCGAGGCGTTCGACGCGATCGGCGACCGGTACGACGAAGCGTTTCCCCACAAGGACGGTCAGCTCCGGTCCGGCCAGTGGCTGGCCGATGCGCTGCCCAGCGGGGCGCGCGTGCTCGACATCGGCAGCGGCACCGGGGTGCCCACCGCGCGCCAGCTCAGCGACGCGGGGCACGAGGTGGTCGGCATCGACATCTCGCCCGGCATGCTCAAGATCGCCCGGGACCAGGTGCCGGACGGCACCTTCCACCTGGTCGACGTCGCGCAACTGCGCCCCGGCGCACCGTACGGCCCCGGTGGCGCGCACGACCTGGGCACCTTCGACGGCGTCAGCGCGTACTTCTCGCTGCTGATGCTGCCGCGGGTGGAGATCCCGCTGGCGCTGCGCACCGTGCACGGGCTGCTGAAGCCGGACGGCCTGCTGGCGCTCGCCATGGTCGAGGCCGACGTGGACGACTTCTCGATCCCGTTCCTGGGGAACACGATTCGGGTATCCGGTTACCTGCGGGACGAACTGCGCCAGGTCGTGCACGATGCCGGCTTCGACATCATCGGGGAGGACTCGCACACGTACGCCCCGGCCAGTACGGACGTACCACCCGAGCTCCAGATCTTCCTGCACTGCCGACGACGCGCCTGACCTCGGTGCGCCCGACCGATACGGGCGCACGGCCCCGGACGGATGGAAACCCACGCGTGACGGAGCATCCCACCTCCCACGACCGCAGGCAGGCCGCCGCACCCGCGGCGGCCTCCGGCGCGGCCATGCCCGAAGACGCGCATGGCGCGGTCCCGGACCCGCGCACCGGCCTGGGCCCCGGCCCCGGCCCGGCCGCCACCCCGGAGCCGGGCCCCGACCACCGGCCGCGCCCGGCGGCGGGCCACGAGGCCGAACCGCACCACCCCGAGCCGGCCACGGCCCAGGGGCCGCCGGGTCCGGGCGGAACACCCGGGCGGTCCACCGGCCTGCCCGCCGAGGCGGCGGCGCAGCGGCCGGCCGGCGCGCCCGCCGCCGATATGAGTGCGCTGGCGGCGCGCGGTGGTGAGCGGCTGCGCTACGTGGGCGCCGCGACCCGGCGCATCGCCCGCGGCATCGACCTGGACGAGATCGTCCTCGGTCTGTGCCGGGCCACCGTGCCCACCTTCGCCGACGCGATCCTGGTCTATCTGCGGGACCCGCTGCCGGTGGGCGACGAGCGCCCGGTGGACCCGGTGATGCTGCGGCTGCGGCGCACCGACCGCATCCCGGCGGAGGCCGACACCGAGACCCGGATGCCGTTGCTGCCCTCGGGCCCCGACCTGTCGCCGGCGCTCGGTGGCGGTCCCGCGGCCGACCTGTGCGAGGTGCGCGCCGGCGGGCCGCTCGCCGAGGTGCTGCGCGGGGTGCGGCCGGTCTTCGGCGACTCGGCCGCGGCCCGGGCCGCCCTTCCCGAGCTGCTGGGTTCGGGCCGCACGGTGGCGATGGGGCACCGCACGATCCTGGCGCCGCTGCGCGGGCGGCGGCGGGTGATCGGCGCGGCCGTCTTCATCCGCCGCCCGGACCGGCCGCCCTTCGAGCGGGACGACCTGCTGGTGGCGGCACAGTTGGCCACGCACACCGCGCTCGGTGTGGACAAGGCGGTGCTGTACGGGCGCGAGGTGTACATCGCGGACGAGTTGCAGCGCACCATGCTGCCCGACTCGCTGCCGCAGCCCACCGGCGTACGGCTGGCCAGCCGCTATCTGCCGGCGGCCGAGACCGCGCGGGTCGGCGGCGACTGGTACGACGCGATCCCGCTGCCGGGCAACCGGGTGGCGCTGGTGGTCGGCGACGTGATGGGGCACTCGATGACCTCCGCCGCGATCATGGGCCAGCTCCGTACGACGGCGCAGACGCTGGCCGGGCTCGACCTGCCGCCGCAGGAGGTGCTCCACCACCTCGACGAGCAGGCCCAGCGGCTCGGCACGGACCGCATGGCCACCTGCATGTACGCGGTCTACGACCCCGTCGCGCACCGCATCGTGGTGGCCAACGCCGGGCATCCGCCGCCCGTGCTGCTGCACCGCGGCGGGCGGGCCGAGGTGCTGCGGGTGCCGCCGGGCGCGCCGATCGGGGTGGGCGGCGTGGACTTCGAGGCGGTCGAGTTGGACGCGCCGGCCGGGGCCACGCTGATGCTGTACACCGACGGGCTGGTCGAGTCGCGCATCCGCGACGTGTGGACCGGGATCAACCAGCTCAGCGAGCGGCTGACCGAGACGGCCCGGCTGACCGGGCCCAACCCGCCGCCGCTCGAAGCGCTCTGCGACGAGGTCCTCGACATGCTCGGCCCGGGTGACCGGGACGACGACGTGGCGCTGCTCGCCGCCCGTTTCGAGGGGATCGCGCCCAGCGACGTCGCGTACTGGTTCCTCGATCCGAAGGCGCAGACCGCGGGTCAGGCCCGGCGGCTGGCGCGGCGGGCGCTGTCCCGCTGGGACCTGGAGGAGCTCACCGACCCGGTGGAGCTGCTGGTCTCCGAGGTGGTCACGAACGCGGTGCGGTACGCCGAACGGCCGATCACGCTGCGGCTGCTGCGGACGGACGTGCTGCGCTGCGAGGTCGGCGACGACGTGCCGCAGTTGCCGCGGCTGCGCCAGGCCCGGCCGTCCGACGAGGGCGGACGCGGCCTGTACCTGGTCAACCGGATGGCCAGGCGCTGGGGCGCGACCCGGCTGAGCACCGGCAAGGTGGTGTGGTTCGAACTGGCCATGCCACCGAAGGCCACGGCCCACCCGGGGTAGCCGCCCCACCGCCGGCGACCGGCCCGGCCCCCGGCGGCCCCCGCGCCCCCGCGCTCCCCGGCCAGGCGCGCCCGCCGCCTCCCCCCGAAGCGCTCCGCCGTGCGGACGCTACGCGCGGTGACTTGCCTGGTCAGCGCGGTGGGGGTGGTGGGTGGGGGGCATGGCGCCCCCCCCCCCCGCCCCCCCCCCCCCCCCCCCCCCCCGCCCCCCCCCCCCCCCCCCCCCCCCCCCCCTCGGTTGCCGACGTTCTGTCGGCGGGATTGACTGCTATCGGGACATTTCGTGCTGAGCGATGCGCTTTTCTCGATGGGAGACGCTCGATGACCGACCCCGGGCAGCAGAACTTTCCGTACACCACCAACAACGCCGGCATCCCGGTCGAGAGCGACGAGCACTCGCTGACCGTGGGGCCCGACGGGCCGATCCTGCTCCAGGACCACTACCTGATCGAGAAGATGGCCCAGTTCAACCGGGAGCGGGTGCCCGAGCGGGTGGTGCACGCCAAGGGGGGCGGGGCGTACGGGACGTTCGAGGTGACGGGGGACGTCAGTCAGTTCACCAAGGCCGATCTGTTCCAGCCGGGGAAGCGGTGCGGCATGCTGGCCCGCTTCTCGACCGTCGCCGGCGAGCAGGGCAGCCCGGACACCTGGCGGGACCCGCGCGGCTTCGCGCTCAAGTTCTACACCGAGCACGGCAACTACGATCTGGTCGGCAACAACACCCCGGTCTTCTTCGTACGCGACCCGCAGAAGTTCCAGGACTTCATCCGCTCCCAGAAGCGGCACCCGGCCACCGGGCTGCGCAGCAACGACATGCAGTGGGACTTCTGGACCCTGTCGCCGGAGACCGCGCACATGGTGACGTGGCTGATGGGCGACCGCGGGGTGCCCAAGACCTGGCGGCACATGAACGGCTACAGCTCGCACACCTACCTGTGGGTCAACGGCGGTGGCGAGAAGTTCTGGGTCAAGTACCACATCAAGACCGACCAGGGCGTCGAGTTCTACACCCAGCGGGAGGCGGACGAGCTCGCCGGGCTCGACGCGGACAAGCACCGCAGGGACCTGTACGAGTCCATCGCGGCCGGGGACGCGCCGACGTGGACGGTGCACGTGCAGGTGATGCCGTTCGCGGAGGCGGCGGACTACCGCTTCAACCCGTTCGACCTGACGAAGGTGTGGCCGCACGCCGACTACCCGCTCATCGAGGTCGGCAAGATGACCCTCAACCGCAATCCGGACGACTTCTTCGTCCACATCGAGCAGGCCGCGTTCGCGCCCTCCAACCTGGTGCCCGGCATCGGCCCCTCGCCGGACAAGATGCTGCTCGGCCGGCTCTTCTCGTACCCGGACACGCACCGCTACCGGATCGGCCCCAACTTCGCGCAGCTCCCGCCGAACCGGCCGCACGTCCCGGTCTACTCGTACGCCAAGGACGGGCCGATGCGCTACGAACCGAACCGGGTCGGCGCGGTCTACGCCCCCAACTCGCACGGCGGCCCGGCGGCCGACACGGACCGGTTCGGGGAGCCCGCCGGGTGGTACGCGGAGGGCGAGATGGTGCGCGAGGCGTACCGGCTGCGGCCCGATGACGACGACTTCGGGCAGGCGGGCACGCTGGTGCGCGAGGTGTTGGACGACGCGGCGCGGGAGCGGCTGGTCAGCAACGTCTCGCAGCACCTGCTGGACGGGGTGACCGCGCCGGTGCTCGACCGGGCGTTCCAGTACTGGCGCAACGTGGACCAGAACATCGGCGACCGGATCGCGGAGACGGTGGGCCGGGGCTGAGCGCCCGTCCGGCACCGCCCCCGCCACCGGGTCTTCGGCGGCGGGGGCGGTACGGCTCTGCGAGGTGGTTGCGGGCCCAGCGGCCCGCGCGGCCTTATGGGCCCAGCGGCCCGCGCGTCGCGTCGCGGCCCGGGCGGGCCGGCGGAGGCGGCGGGGGCGGCGATCCGGTCGTCGGCTCACCGGTGGGCGTGGGCGCGGTGGTCGGCGGGGTCGTCGTCGGCTCCGGATCGGGCGTCGGGCTGCCCGTGGTCGGCTCCGGGTCCGGCGTCGGCGGGGTCGTCGTCGGCTCCGGGTCGGGCGTCGGCGTGGTCCGCGTCGGGTCCGGCGTGGGCTCGGCCGTCGTCGGCGCGGGCCCGGGCGCCCGGGTGGTCGGCGGCGCCCCGGTGGGCTCCCTGGTGGCCGG
>NZ_JBEHZD010000800.1:0-2683 GCF_040240285.1 Streptomyces sp. HSW2009
CCCGCGCGGGCCGCGGCGGGGCCCCCCCACCCCCCCCCCCAACCCCCCCCCCCCCCCCCCCCGGCGGGGGGGGGGGGGGGGGGCGCGGCCCGCCCGCGGGGGGGGGGGGGGGGGGGCCCCCCCCGGGGGAGGGTGGGAGCAGATGGGGTGGGACGGGCGGTCAGCGGTCCTGGGAGAGTTGCAGGAGTTCGGCGAAGGTGCCGTGGGCGTGAGTGAGGTCGTCGTACCGGCCCTGTTCGATGATGCGGCCGTGCTCCATGACGATGATGTGGTCGGCGATCTTCGTGTTCTCCAGCCGGTGGGTGACCACGATGGTGATGCGGTCGGTGGCGACGGCCTTGATCTGTTCGAAGATCTGGTGCTCGCCCCGGGGGTCCATCTGGGAGGTCGGTTCGTCCAGGATCAGCAACCCCGGACTTCGGTACAGCGCCCTGGAACATGCGATGCGCTGCCATTGCCCGCCGGAGAGCTCCGTGCCGCCGAAGACCTGCCGGGAGAGCAGGGTGTCCAACCCTGCGGGGAGGTCGTCGATCGCCTCGCGGAGGCCGACCGCGTCGATTGCTTCCCAGACGGGTGTGTCGTCATGGGTACGGGGTTGGCCGAGGGTGACGTTGTCGCGTACCGGCATCGGCCACTGGGCGAAGATCTGCGGCACCAGCCCGGTCTGTGCCCACACACCGGCGGGGTCCAGTTCGGCGAGGTCGGTGCCGTTCCAGGTGACCTTGCCCTTGTCGGCCAGGTAGATGCCGGTGAGCAGGCGGGTAAGGGTGGACTTGCCGGAGCCGTTGGCGCCGACGATGGCGAGGATCTGGCCGCGCTCCAGGGTGAGGGAGAGGTTGTCGACGGCGGGCCTGTCCCTGCCGGGGTACTGGTAGCTGACTTCCTCCAGGCAGATGCGTTCGACCTGGCCGGTGGGGTGGCCCGGGCCGCGCTGGGGCGCGCGGGCGGTCGCGTCGTCGAGGAAGGTCTGCATGTCGTTGAGGTAGAGGCTGGTGTGGAAGACCGCGGCGCCGTTGGTGACGACCCCGGAGAGCGCGGCGAGCGTGGTCTGTACGGCGATGACGGCGGTGGCCGCGACCGCGAGTTCGATCCGGCCGGAGACCGCGAGCCAGGCCAGCGCTCCCCAGGTCGCGACGAGGAAGAGGCCGCCGGCCAGCGCGGAGAGGAGCGCGATCCGTAGTGTGCGCGGCGCTGCGGTCAGCGTGCGCCGGTCGCACCGCGCGGACAGCGCCCGGTGCCAGTACACGAGGTAGTCGGTCATCGAGTTGGCGCGGACCTCGTCGCTGTACTTCGGTGTGGTCGCCCACCAGCGCATCATCGCGCGCACGTTGCGGTCGGCGACGTTGGCGTAGTGGATCTCGTAGTCGACGCGCGCCGAGAGCACCGCTCCCACACCGGCCGGCAACACGGCGAGCAGCAACAGTGGCAGCAGCAACGGGTTCAGCACCGACAACACCCCACCGGCGGTGACCATGCGGATCAGCGCGGACAGGAACCGCTGGGCATCGGTCACCATCACCTGAGTGCGGACCACTCCCATCTCGGCCGCCTCCTGTCGCTCGGCGAACCCGTCCTCCGCGTACGCCGACGCCTCCACCCGGCACACCGCCTCGACCAGCGCGCTGTCGGTCTCCGTCGCCAACCGCGGGGTGATCCGCCGCTCCGCGTAGCCGGCCAACGCCGCCGCGGCGCGCCCCCCCCCCGCGGCGCCCGCCCCCCCCCCCCCCGGGCCGCCCCCCCCGGCCCCCCCCCCCCGGCCCCCCCACCCCCCCCCGGGGCGCCGCCCCCCTTTTGATTTGCCCTCCTGGTCGTCCAGGGGGGAGACGCAGCGCCCGGCCACCAGCCGGGCCGACACAGACGAGGAATTCACCACCGTGCATCTCAAGGCGCACACCCCGTCCGTAGCGACCGACCTGATCCCCCCGCCCGACCACCCCTCGGAGGACTCCTTGACCCCGGCCCCGCTCACCGCTCTGACCGAGCTCGATGACGCCATCGAGAGCCTCGGCGAAGCCGTTCCGTGTCGCTCGTACGACCCGGAGGTCTTCTTCGCCGAGTCGCCCGCCGACGTCGAGTACGCCAAGTCGCTGTGCCAGACCTGTCCGCTGCGTGCGGCCTGCCTCGCCGGTGCGAAGGACCGCCGGGAGCCCTGGGGCGTCTGGGGCGGCGAGCTCTTCGTGCAGGGCGTGGTGGTGGCTCGGAAGCGGCCCCGTGGTCGCCCGCGCAAGAACCCGGTCGTGGCATGAGCACCGCCGGCACCATCGACCGCCCCGCGACGCACGACCCCAAGAAGCAGGACCCGACGATGTCAACCACCGACGAACCCCAGCTCGCCCACCCGCTGAGCAACACCACGAACGCACCCGAGACGTGCCAGAACAGGACCCGCGAAATGCAACTCATCCCAGAAGCCTTGGCTCGTGCGCATATGCACGAGCGGCTCAACGAGGCTGAATCACAACGCAAGGCCGTACGCCTTGCCACGGCGCGACGCATGCAGCGTCGGGCAGAGCGCGCCTCGATGCGCGCCCGCCGCGCCTTGGCCATGGCGGTCATGAGCTGAAGTGCCGCCGGCCGCGCGCCGGCCGGCCCGGCGCGGGGCCCCCCCGGGGGCCCCGCCCCCCCCCCCGGGGGGGGGGGGGGGGGGGCCCCCCCCCCCCCCCGGGGGGGGGGGCCGCCCCCG
>NZ_JBEHZD010000801.1:0-2674 GCF_040240285.1 Streptomyces sp. HSW2009
CCCCCCCCCCCGGCCCCGGGGGCCCCACCGCCGGGCCCGGAGGGCCAGCCACCGCAGCCGGTCGCCGGGGACGCCGCCGGTTGGACGCTGGAGGAGCGGCTGTACAACCAGGTCTGGGGCATGTTCGAAGACCTGGCCAGGACCGTGGCCGCGTACCGCAGCGCCGTCGACTTCGCGGACTCGCGGATGGAGAAGGAGCTCGACTCCGTGCTCTCGGACCCGCGCACCCGCGTCGGACCGCAGGCCGATGCCGCACGCACCCAGGCGCGGGCCCGCCACACCGAGCTCGTGGAGCAGGCCCGTGCCGTGCTGGACCGGGACCTGGCCCAGCTCGCCGCCGAGGCGGAGGTCGTCGAGCCCGCGCTGCCGCCCGCCTACGCCCGCTGGGCCAGCCCGGTCTGGCAGGGCTATGAGGTGCCGATGGAACTCCCCATGGCGATGCGCCTCGGTGACCTGCACCTTCCGGAGCGTACGGAGCTGCGCATCCCGATGATCGTGCGGCTCCCGTTGGAACGTGGGCTCTGGGTGGACAGCGGGCGTGGTGGGTCGCCGGATGCCGCCATGGTCGACTCGACGGAGCTGCGCCGCCTGGCGATGGAGAGCGCCGTGGCGCACGCCGCTCGCCTGATCGCCGTCTACCCGGTGGGCGAGTTCACGGTCCACGTGATCGATCCTGCGGGGGCGGGTGCTTCCGCCCTCACGCCGCTGACCAGCACGGGTGTCCTCCAGGAGCCGCCGGCGAGCGGGGCTCAGGGCGTGTCGGCGGTGCTGGCCAAGCTGACCCAGCGGGTTGACCTGGTGCAGATGGCGGTGCGGAGCGGCGCCGTCGATGCGCTGCCCAGCGAGGTGGACACCGCTCAGCAGTTGTTGATCGTCAACGACTTCCCGCACGGGTTCGACGACCGCGCGGTGACCCAGTTGCGGTACCTGGCGGACGAGGGGCCCTCCGTGGGCGTCCATCTGATGATGGTGGCCGACCGGGAGGACGCGCGGGCCTACGGGCCGATCCTCGACCCGCTGTGGCGTGCGCTGTTGCGTGTGACGCCGATCCCCGACGACCATCTGGCCGACCCGTGGGTGGGCCACGCCTGGACGTTCGAGCCGTCGCTGATTCCGCAGGGCAGTGAGGTGGTCACGCGGGTGCTCGGGCAGGTCACGCAGGCCAGGGAGTCCTACCGGCAGCACGACGTGGCGGACTAAAGCCCAGGAGCTCGACGAGGGCCCCGATCACCGGCTCGGTGATCGGGGCCGTCGCATGCTCGCCACCTTCCGCGCATTTAGCTCACACTTTACCCTCTTTACTATTCCTTGGGTTTTCCTGTACGCTTCTTTGTGCGGAGGGGAGTACTCCCGAGTGCGGCGTTCCCGTCATCACGGACCTCGGTCCCGGGGCGTCGGTCGGGTCGGCCGATGGGCATGTGGTCGACTCAGGCGGAAGAGACCTCCGGCAGCGACAACGCTGAGAGTTGCCGTACGCAATCTGCCGGAGGAGCAGTGGACGTTTCGTTCGCCACCTGGGCGCTGACCATCGTTGGTCTGTCAGCCCTCATCGCCATCGACTTCTTCATCGGTGGCCGCAAGCCGCATGAGGTCTCCATCAAGGAGGCCGGAATCTGGACGGCGGTCTGGGTCGCCCTGGCCGGCCTGTTCGGGCTCGGGCTCTTCATCTTCGGGGGTGGTCAGCCCTCCGGCGAATTCTTCGCGGGGTTCATCACCGAGAAGTCGTTGAGCGTGGACAACCTCTTCGTCTTCGTCCTGATCATGTCGAAGTTCGCGGTGCCGTCGATATACCAGCAGCGGGTGCTGATGGTGGGCGTGCTGATCGCGCTGGTCCTGCGGGCCGTCTTCATCGGCGCGGGCGCCGCGATCATCGCCAACTTCGCCTGGGTCTTCTACATCTTCGGCGCCTTCCTCGTCTGGACCGCGTGGAAGCTCATCCAGGAGGCGCGGGCCGACGAGGAGGACGAGGAGTTCGAGGAGAACCGCCTCCTCAAGATGGTGGAGCGCCGCGTCCCGTCGACCGACAAGTACCACGGCACCAAGCTGTTCATCGTCGAGAACGGCAAGCGGCTGATCACCCCGATGCTCATCGTGATGCTGGCGATCGGCACCACCGACGTGCTGTTCGCCCTGGACTCCATACCTGCGATCTTCGGGCTCACCCAGGACCCGTACATCGTCTTCACGGCGAACGCCTTCGCCCTCATGGGGCTGCGACAGCTCTACTTCCTCATCGGCGGCCTGCTGAAGAAGCTGGTCCACCTCTCGTACGGCCTGTCGGTGATCCTCGGCTTCATCGGGGTGAAGCTGGTGCTGCACGCGCTGCACGAGTCCGGCGTCAACGTTCCCGAGATCAGCATCCCGGTCTCGCTCGGGGTGATCTGCGCGGTGCTCGTCGTCACCACCATCACCAGCCTGCGTGCCGCGAAGCAGCAGGCCGCGGCGGAGGACGGGGCCAAGGACGACGTCGACGCCTGACGTGCCGAGGCGCTCGCCGCCCCGGCCGTAGCCCTTGGGGCCGCGGCCGGGGCGGGCTCCGTACCCCCTCGCACACGACCGTGGCCCCGCGGGGCGGGGCGCCGGGGGGCGGGGTGGGGGGGGGGGGGGGCCCGGGGGCCCCCCCCGCGGCCGCCCCCCGGGGGGGGGGGGGGGGGGGGGGGCCCCGGGGGGGGGG
>NZ_JBEHZD010000802.1:0-2658 GCF_040240285.1 Streptomyces sp. HSW2009
CCGCGGGGGGGCGCGGCGGGCCCGGCCCCGGGCACCCGACCCCGCAGGAGCGGCCCGGGACCTCGGCGCGACTTCGCCGGACTGGCCCGGGCGCGCCGCTCCCGGCCGGCGGCCCGCCCGGCCAATCGCCGGCACTCCTGTCCCGGCGAACTGACTTCCGCAATGCTCAGGCAGATGACAGTGAGAGAACCTGACGACGCCCGCGCGGCCGGCCGTCGTTCGCGGCACGTCGTGGCGACGCTCCTCACCTGTGCGGCGATCGGGGCGGCGGTCGTCCACGTCATCGACCCCGACCTCAGGGTCGATGCCATCACCGTCGCACTGTTGGTGGTGGCGGTCCTGCCGTGGTTGGGCGAATTGTTCGGCGGCATCGAATGGCCCGGCGGAACCAAATCCCAGTACCGGAAACTCGCCGACCGCGTACGGGTCGCCGAGGAACGGACCACGCACATCGAGCACGCCGTCGACGGGGCATCACATGCCGCGCGCGTCGCACTCGTTTCGGCAGGCAGTGCGACCGCGGGGGAAACCGGCGCCGTCATCGCCGGCGAATCGGTCGAGAAACTGGCCGCCGAATACGGCCGGGTGCGCGCCACCATGGCCAGCGGCAGCGCCCGTACCCACCGCATGGAACGTCTCTTCGCCGAACTCGCCGCCACCGCCCCGTACGCGGCCGACTTCGACGTCGAAGCCTCGCTCGGCTCGGCCGACCCCGGCACCCGCCTCGCCGCGTACGCACGGCTCTACGCGGTCCCCGACAGCACCCGATTGGACGCGCTGGCCGCCGCGGTCCTGTACGAACAACTCGCCTTCAGCCAGTACTGGGGATTCCAGGCGATGGGCGTACTCATCGACGAGAAGGGGCCCGACCGGGTACCGATCGGAATCGTCCGCGGGCTCCAGACACGCCTGGCGGAACTCCCCACCGAAAGCGACCGCGCGAGCGCCCTCCACCACGTACTGGCCAAATTCGAGCCGCCCGCAGGCCCCCACCGTTCGGCGTGAACATCAACCATCGCGGACCGGCTGTTGGGGAAGTCGGATGGGCCAAGCGGGCAGCCGGGCGGGGAAAGCTGATCGGCAAGCGGGGGGCCGGTGGGGAACCGTATGCGGAATTCGGCGCGGCAGGTGGGGAATTCGGCGCGGCACGTGCGGAATTCGGTGCCGTGATGCCTGCGAAATCTGCGACGCCTGCGATGCCTGCGATGCCCGCGACGCCGGGCGGACCGGGACCGGGACCGGCCCGACGGTCGGAACAGCCCCCGGCCGCACGGCAGGCGCCGGGAAATGCGCTGGAAGTCGCGTGCGCGCGGGTGCGAGCTTGGCCCCATGAGCACGATCGATGACGTCATCGCGCTGGCCGCCGCCCACGGCCTGGACCTCACCCCACGGGGCGCCACCGTGAACGAGGCGGGCCTGGACTACCGCGTCGTCATGGCCGACGACACGACCGGCCGCAGATGGGTGCTGCGAGCGCCGCGCCGCGCCGACGTCTCCGCGGGGATGGCAGGCGAGGCCCGCATCCTCGACCTGGTCGCCCCCGTCCTGGCCGCTGACGGCATTGCGGTGCCCGACTGGCAGGTCCGCGCCCCCGAGCTGATCGCCTATCCGGCCCTGCCCGGCGCCCCCGGCCTGACCCTGACGGACGCCGGTGAGCCGCACTGGCACATGGACCCGGCCAGCCCTGACTACGCCGACCGCCTGGGGCGCCTGCTGGCCCGCCTGCACTCGATCAGCCCGGAGCAGGCGGAGGCCGCGGGCGTCGAGGTCCGCACCTCGGCCCGGGCGCGTCAGGCGTGGCGGGACGACGTCGCGCGCGTATGCGCGGCCTTCACCGTCGCACCCGCCCTCGCCGAGGCGTGGCACGCCTGGCTGGCGGACGACACCTGCTGGCCCGAGCGGACGGTGATGACCCACGGCGAGATCTACCCCGCGCACGTGCTGTTCGCCGCGGAAGGCCCGATCACCGGGGTCCTCGACTGGACCACCGCGCGCGTGGACGACCCGGCCCGCGACCTGTCCGCGCAGTACGGCGCCGCGGGTCGCGAGATGCTCCAGGTCACCCTCACCGCGTACGAGCAGGCGGGCGGGCACGTCCATCCCGGCCTGGCGGCCCAGGCCGAGCACCTGTGGAACGCCTCCCCGATCGGATACGCCCTGTACGCGCTGACCACCGGCGCCGAGACCGACCTCGCCACCGCGGCGGCGATGCTGAACCCCGAGGGCTGACGGCTCACCGGGCCTGCCGGAGCCTGCCGGGCCTGCTGCGCGGCTGGCCCTGATGTCGGCCGGGCGCGCGGTCCCGCCGGCCTTGATGTCCCGTTGCGGTGCGCGCTCTCGACGGGCCCGTCGTCTCGGGGCCCGCGGGCGCGACGGACAGCCAATCCACTGACACTCCGTCAGGCTTACGGGCCTACTTTGCCCCAGTCTGTTGCGGAATTGCGTAGGGGGCGTGGTCGTTCCGTGATGGTGCGAGGCACGGGGCATGCGCACGCCGATGCTGGGCAAGCGACTAGTAACCCCCCACGGGTACGGCAAGCCGCAGGCGGGGGGGGGGGGGGGGGGGGGGCGGGGGGGGGCGGGGGGGCGGGGGGGGGGGGGGGGGGGGGGGGGGGGGGGGGGGCGGGGGGGGGGGGGGGGGGGGGGGGGGGGGGGCGG
>NZ_JBEHZD010000803.1:0-2625 GCF_040240285.1 Streptomyces sp. HSW2009
CCCCCCCCCCCCATACTCCCCCCCCCCCCCCCCCCCCCCCCCCCCGCCGCCCGTGGCGGGGGCGGGGCTTTGTTAAAACCACCCCGGGGGGGCCCGGCCCGCCGCGGCCCGGCAGGACGCGCCGGAACCGGCCCCTCCGGAGCAGCCGGAGCCGGGGCGGGAGCGGGCGCAGGCGCCGGCTCAGGCGCAGGCGGTGCCGGCTCCGGCGGGTTCGGCGGCGGCGAGCCACCGAGCACCGGAGGCGGCCACGCCGCGGACGGCTGGCCCGAACGCCCGGACAACGACATAACGACCGTCGGCAAGGGCGGCAAGAACGCCAAGAAGGCCAAGAAGCAGCGGCGCAAGCGCACCGGCTGGCGCCGGGCGCTGCCCACCTGGCGGATGGTGCTCGGCGCGTTCCTGTTCCTGCTGGTCCTCATCGGCGGCACGCTGGTCACCGGCTACCTGCTGGTGGACATCCCGGCCGCGAACAAGGCGGCCATCGCGCAGAGCAACGTCTACCTGTACTCCGACGGCTCGCAGTTGGCCCGCGAGGGCGCCGTGAACCGCGAGAACGTGCCGCTCAGCAGCGTGCCCAAGACCACCCAGAACGCCGTGCTCGCCGCCGAGGACCGCGACTTCTACTCGGAGTCGGCGGTCAACCCGGCGGCCATGCTGCGCGCCGCCTGGAACACCGCGACCGGCAAGGGCAAGCAGTCCGGCTCGACCATCACCCAGCAGTACGTGAAGAACTACTACCTGGACCAGGACCAGACGGTCACCCGCAAGGCCAAGGAGTTCTTCATCGCGATCAAGCTGGACCGGGAGGTGAGCAAGAAGGACATCCTTGAGGGCTACCTCAACACCAGCTACTTCGGCCGCAACGCGTACGGCATCCAGTCGGCCGCGCAGGCGTACTACGGCAAGGACACCGACGAGCTGACCACCGGCGAGAGCGCGTACCTGGCCACCCTGTTGAACGCGCCGAGCGCGTACGACGTCGTGGTGCACCCGGAGAACAAGGAGCGCGCGGTCGCCCGCTGGGAGTACGTGCTGGGCGGCATGGTCGAGAAGGGCTGGCTGGACGAGGCCGAGCGCAAGACCATCAAGTTCCCCACCCCCGACCCCGCCAAGCCCACCTCCAGCATGTCCGGGCAGCGCGGCTACCTGGTCGAGGCGGTCAAGGACTACATCACCAGCAACAAGATCATCGACGAGAAGGACCTGGCGGCCGGCGGCTACCGGATCACCACCACCATCGACAAGAAGAAGCAGGACGCGTTCGTCGAGTCGGTCGACAAGAAGCTGATGCGCAAGCTCAGCAAGTCCAACAAGGTCGACAAGTACGTACGCGTCGGCGGCGCCTCCATCGACCCGGCCACCGGCAACGTGGTCGCGCTGTACGGCGGCATCGACTACACCAAGCAGTACGTCAACAACGCCACCCGCCGCGACTACCAGGTCGGATCGACCTTCAAGCCGTTCGTCTTCACCTCGGCCGTGGAGAACGACTCGGTGACCCAGAGCGGCCAGCGGATCACCCCGAACACGGTCTACGACGGCACCAACAAGCGCCCCGTCGTCGGCGCCGGCGACGGCACCAGCTACGCGCCGGCCAACGAGGACGACGTCTCGTACGGGCAGATCAACGTCACCGGCGCCACCGACAAGTCCGTCAACTCCGTCTACGCCCAGATGGCCGTGGACGTCGGCCCGGACAAGGTCAAGGAGACCGCGGTCAACCTCGGCATCCCCGAGCAGACCCCGGACCTCACCGCCAGCCCGTCCATCGCACTCGGCCCCGCCAACGCCAGCGTCCTCGACATGACCGGCGCGTACGCCACGCTCGCCAACCACGGCAAGCACGCCCCGTACGGCCTGGTCGCGGAGATCACCAAGGACGGCGGCAAGGTCGAACTGCCGGACCGCACCCCCGAGCAGGGCGTGGCCCGCGACGCGGCCGACACCACCACCGCGATCCTCCAGAGCGTGGTGCAGGGCGGCACCGGCACCGCGGCGCTCGCCGCCGACCGCCCGGCCGCCGGCAAGACCGGCACCGCCGAGGAGGACAAGGCGGCCTGGTTCGCCGGCTACACGCCCGACCTGGCCACCGTGGTCGCGGTGATGGGCCAGGACTCCAACACCGGCGCGCAGAAGCCGCTGTACGGGGCGACCGGGCTCCAGCGCATCAACGGCGGCGGCTACCCGGCCGAGATCTGGGCCTCGTACACCAAGAAGGCGCTGGCCGGGAAGGCGCCGACCGAGTTCGACCTCAAGCTGGAGGAGGGCGCCGACGACACGTCGCTGCCCCCGTCGGCCCCGGCCGACACCCCGACCGACAGCGGGACGGAGCCGACGGACGAGCCCAGCACCCCCGAGAGCGACGAGCCCAGCACCCCGACGGACACCCCGTCCGACGACCCCACGACGTCCACCCCCGAGGTGCCGACCACACCCACCTTCACCCCGCCCACCGGCGGCCTCCCCGGTGGCGGCGTCTCCGGTGACCCGGGCGGCCCGATAGGCACCCCCGGCGGGGCGGGTGGCGGCCCCGGCGGGGACCCGGGCGGCGAAACAGGCACTCCGGGCGGCGGGGGGGGCGCCCCCGGCGGAGCGGGCGGGCCCGCGGGCCCGGGCGGCGAGGGC
>NZ_JBEHZD010000804.1:0-2618 GCF_040240285.1 Streptomyces sp. HSW2009
CGACTCCGCCGCGGCCCCGGGGCGCCCGCGCGCGCCCCCCGCGGCGGGGGGGGGGGGGGGCGCCCCCCGCCCCCCCCCCCCCCGCCCCGCCGTCCGGGGGAGGCACCGCCGGCGCCCCGGCGCCCGCGGCACCGGGAACGCCGAACAGCGGTGCGCATCAGCCCAGTACGCCGCCGAAGAGGCCGCCGTGCGCCATGCCGAGGAAGAGCCCGAAGGCGGACGCGCCGAGACCGATGATCAGGACGAACCGCTCGGCCGTGGTCGCCGAGATGAACTGTCCCCAGGCACCGGTGAGGACACCGACCAGCCCGGTCCAGGAGCTGACCAGGTGAAGTTGGTGAAACATGGCTGTGACGAAAGCCACCACGCCGAGCACGAGGGTGGCCGCGGCGAAGGTGTTCTCCACCGGGTGTGGCTTGCCGTCGGTATCGAGGAGGGAGAGAACGCCGTGCGGGGAACGGGCTGCCTGAGCCATGGGAGACCTCCGGTCCTGCGAGGGACGCGGGGCGGCGAGGAGTAACGCCGCTCACACTCTTGGCCTCCAGATTGCGGGCAGGTCCGGCTGGATTTCAACCGCAAGCACCGTCCCGGGTAGTCTGTACGGTCTGCGCCGGTGTCTGCCCAGAGCCGTTCGAGGGCCAGAGCCCCCCAGTCCTGTTGATCAGGTCTGCGGGTGGGGTCCAAGGACGAGGTCCGGGGACGCATCGGGCGCTACGCATCACGACCCTCCTGCCACGGAACGACCGTGGCCGCTGAGTCCAAAGGAGGTGGGTTCCACATGCGTCACTACGAGGTGATGGTCATCCTCGACCCCGATCTTGAGGAGCGCGCTGTCGCCCCCCTGATCGAGAACTTCCTCTCCGTCGTTCGCTCGAACAACGGCAAGGTCGAGAAGGTCGACACCTGGGGCCGTCGTCGTCTCTCGTACGAGATCAAGAAGAAGCCCGAGGGCATCTACTCGGTCATCGACCTTCAGGCCGAGCCTGCGGTCGTCAAGGAGCTCGACCGCCAGATGAACCTGAACGAGTCGGTCCTCCGGACCAAGGTCCTCCGTCCCGAGACCCACTGATCGCGTCAGCGTTCAGCGGCTCTCGGGCCGTGTCCCGAGTAGCACAGCAGCCAGCAGCACACCCGCCGAGAGGTTCATCCAATGGCAGGCGAGACCGTCATCACGGTCGTCGGCAATCTTGTTGACGACCCCGAGCTGCGCTTCACCCCGTCCGGCGCGGCGGTCGCGAAGTTCCGTGTCGCGTCCACTCCCCGCACCTTCGACCGACAGACCAACGAGTGGAAGGACGGCGAAAGCCTCTTCCTCACCTGCTCGGTCTGGCGGCAGGCAGCGGAGAACGTCGCCGAGTCGCTCCAGCGCGGCATGCGCGTCATCGTGCAGGGCCGACTGAAGCAGCGGTCCTACGAGGACCGCGAGGGCGTCAAGCGCACGGTCTACGAGCTCGACGTCGAAGAGGTCGGCGCCAGCCTGCGCAACGCCACGGCGAAGGTCACCAAGACGTCCGGTCGGGGCGGTCAGGGTGGCGGCTTCGGCGGCGGCGGTGGCCAGCAGGGTGGTGGCGGCAGCTGGGGCGGTGGCTCCGGCGGTGGTGGCCAGCAGGGCGGCGGCGGGGCTCCCGCCGACGACCCCTGGGCGACCAGTGCTCCGGCTGGCGGTGGCCAGCAGGGTGGCGGCGGCTGGGGCGGTGGCTCCGGCGGCGGCCAGCAGGGCGGCGGCTACTCGGACGAGCCGCCCTTCTAGAGCCACGGCTCTGGAGGGCGATCACACCCTTCTTGATCACACAGGAGAAACACCATGGCGAAGCCGCCTCCGCGCAAGCCGAAGAAGAAGGTCTGCGCGTTCTGCAAGGACAAGACCGTGTACGTGGACTACAAGGACACGAACATGCTGCGGAAGTTCATCTCCGACCGCGGCAAGATCCGTGCCCGTCGCGTGACCGGCAACTGCACGCAGCACCAGCGTGACGTCGCCACGGCTGTGAAGAACAGCCGTGAGATGGCGCTGCTGCCCTACACCTCGTCCGCGCGATAAGGGAAGGGTGACCGACTCATGAAGATCATCCTCACCCACGAGGTCACCGGCCTCGGCACCGCGGGCGACGTCGTGGACGTCAAGGACGGCTACGCTCGCAACTACCTGGTTCCGCGCGGTCTCGCGATCCGCTGGACCAAGGGTGGCGAGAAGGACGTCGAGCAGATCCGCCGCGGTCGTCGCATCCGCGAGATCGCCACGATCGAGCAGGCGAACGAGATCAAGGCGCAGCTTGAGAACCTCAAGGTTCAGCTCGCGACCCGTGCCGGCGAAGGCGGCCGACTGTTCGGCTCGGTGACCCCGGCCGACATCGCCTCGGCGATCAAGTCCGCCGGTGGCCCCGATGTGGACAAGCGCCGCATCGAGCTGGGCACCCCGGTCAAGACCCTGGGCGCGCACCAGGTGTCCGTGCGACTGCACGCCGAGGTCTCGGCCAAGGTCGGCGTCGAGGTCGTCGCCGCCTGACGACAGGTGCACCGCCGCGCTGCGGAGACGTAGCGCGGTAGGGAAGGGGGGGGGGGGGGGGGGGGGGGGGGGGGGGGGGGGGGGGGGGGCGGCGGCGGCGGGGCGGCGGGGG
>NZ_JBEHZD010000805.1:0-2608 GCF_040240285.1 Streptomyces sp. HSW2009
GGCGCGGCGGGGGGGGGGGGGCGGGGGCCGCGCGGCGCCCGGCGCGCGCCACCCCCACCCCCCCCCCCGCCCCCCCCCCCCCCGGCGCGGCCGCGGGGGGCCCCCCGCCCCCGCGCCCCCGGGCCCGCAGCCCGCCCCGGCCGCCTGCCCCGCACAGCGGTCCCGACCACACCGCGGCTGACCCCAACCGGCCGCACCGCGTCCGGCGTACGACCCGGCCCCCACCGGCGGCGCGCGTAACCCACCGCCCGCCGGCCACACACCCACAAGGCACACCCCGACCACCACGGTCACCACCACGGCCCGCCCGCCGTCCGGCCACCCTGCGGCGGCCCCAGCCGAGGGCCGTGGTCACTGCCGTGTTCCACCTCCCGGAGGGAGCTCACCCATGAGCGTGCTGGTCATCGACACCGACCCCGGGCTCGACGACGCCCACGCCCTGGCCATGGCCCTGGTCCCCGCGCCCCGGCGCCCGCACGTCCCGGTCGCCGCGGTCTGCACGGTCGCCGGCAATGTCGGCATCGACACGGTGACCGACAACGCCCGCTGGCTGTTGGGCGCGTACGGCGAGGACGCGGCCACGGTCCCGGTGTACCGGGGCGCCGCGGGGCCCATCGCAGGGCCGCGCAGCGAGGCACCCGACATCCACGGCGCGGACGGCCTCGGCGAACTCGGCCGCTGGTCCGTCACGCAGACCGGGGAACAAGGCACGCCGGCGGCGCTCGCGCTCATCGAGACCGCCCACCGGCACCCGGGCGAGACCACCCTCGTCGCCCTCGGCCCGCTCACCAACGTCGCCCTCGCCCTCAGGCTCGAACCGCGACTGCCACAACTCCTGGACCGGGTGGTGGTGATGGGCGGCGCCATCCACGGCCGGGGCAACCTCACCATCAGCGCCGAATTCAACACCGGAGCCGACCCGGCCGCCGCCGACCTGGTCTTCGCCCACTTCCCCGGACTCGTCCTGCTGTCCTGGGAAACCACGCTGGACCACGCCTTCGCCCCGGCCGAGTTCACCTCCTTCTTCGACGGTCCGAGCCGCGCCGCAGCCACCCTGCGGCGGGTGGTGGCCAACCGGTTCGTCACCGACCCGTCCTACGCGCAGCGCAGCGCGTACGTCCGCGCCGACCCGCTGGCCATGGCCGTCGCACTCGACCCGACCGTGGTCACCCAGGCGTCCGAACACCGCGTCTACGCCGAGTACGCACCCGGCAGCGCCCGCCACGGCGCCACCGCCGTCGACTGGCGAGACACCCTGCGGGACCGGCCGCCGGTCACCATCGTCGAACGGCTCGACCGCGACCGACTGCTCGAACTCCTCCACGTCTGACCAGCGGCCGGGCCACCCACCTGGGCACGACCTGGCTGCGCCACCCACCTGGGCACAGCCTGGCCGGGCCATCGGTCCGGGCCCGGTTCGGTCGGGCCCACCCACCGGGGCACGGCCCACCCGGGCACGGCCCACCCGGGCGCGGCCCGGCCGGCCCGCGCTGCCCGCGCGTACGGCCACCGCTTCCCGAACCACTCGCGCGTACGGAACGGGGCCGCGGCAACTCCACCGACGGGGGTGCCGCAGACTGACCCGGGGGACACGGCCCACCGCACCGGCGCCCACCGCACCGGCGCTCGCCGGCCGGCACCACCGGCCCGCGCCGCCCGACCATCCCCGCACGCCCGAGACAGCCGACGGCCCTGGGAAAGGACGACATGACCACCTCACCGCCCACCCGCGACACCACGAAGCCGCTCCTGGACACCGAGGAACTCCGCCTCGACATACCTGAACGCCTGGCCCAGCAGATCGCCTTCATCGCCGAGACCGACCGGCTGAAGACCGTCCTGCGGCTGAGCCCCCTGCTGTCCGCCGACCGGCGCGAGAACGACGCCGAACACTCCTGGCACCTGGCCCTGATGGTGCTCCTGCTCGCCGAGTACGCCAACGAGCCCATCAACGTCGAACGCACCCTCAAGCTCGTCCTGGTGCACGACCTCGTCGAGATCTACGCGGGCGACACCTGCCTGTTCGACGACGTGGCCCGCCAGACCCAGGCCGAGCGCGAACGCGCCGCGGCCCAGCGGCTGTTCGCGCTCCTCCCGGCCGACCAGGAGGCCGAGTTCCACGCGCTGTGGGACGAGTTCGAAGAACGCCACACCCCCGAGGCGAAGTTCGCCAAGGCGCTCGACCGGTTCCAACCCCTGCTCCTGAACGCGGGCAACGAGGGCGGCACCTGGCGCGCCCCCGACGTCACCCACCCCCGCGTCCACGAGCGCACCTCGGTCATCGACCAGGGCTCCCACACCCTGTGGAACTGCACCGAACAACTGCTCGCGGCGGGGGTGCGGGAGGGCTGGCTGAAGAACGGGTAGACCACCGGGCCTGCGGGGCCGGCAGGGCCACCGGGCTGGTACGGGTCGACAGCCCCTGGCCCTGCGACCCGGGGGCTACGAGGCGTCGCCGCCCGGCCGCGGCGGCACCCGAACCGCATCAGCCGAGGGGCGCTCGGCGGGCGGGGCGCGCCCCCCCCCGCGGGGGGGGGGGGGGCCCCCCCGGCGGGGGGGGGGGCCCCCCCCCCCCCCCGGGGGCGCCCCCCCCCCCCCCGGGGGGCCC
>NZ_JBEHZD010000806.1:0-2598 GCF_040240285.1 Streptomyces sp. HSW2009
GGGGGGTTTGTTTTTTGATATAAACACCCCAACGCGGGGGGGGGGGCGCCCCCGCCCCCCCCGCCCCCGGCCCGCCCCCCCCCGAAAAACCTGCCGGGGGGGGGGGCGGGGGGGCCCCCCCGCCGAGGGACGACGAGGAACAGACTTCATGAACGACCAGATCCCCGCCGGCGACGAGCACGGTGAGCTTGGCGACGCCGAGTACACGGAGTTCATGGAGCTCGCCCGGCAGGAGGGGTTCGACCTCGACGAGGTGGAGAGCGACATCGCGGCGGCCGGCCACGGCCCGCTGCCGGTGCTCGCCGTCGTCGGCCGCCCCAATGTCGGCAAGTCGACCCTGGTGAACCGCATCCTCGGGCGCCGTGAGGCCGTCGTCGAGGACCGGCCCGGCGTCACCCGTGACCGGGTGACGTACGAGGCGGAGTGGGCCGGCCGGCGCTTCAAGGTGGTGGACACCGGCGGCTGGGAGCAGGACGTGCTCGGCATCGACGCCTCCGTCGCCGCCCAGGCCGAGTTCGCGATGGAGGCCGCCGACGCGGTGATCTTCGTCGTGGACGCCACCGTGGGCTCGACCGACACCGACGAGGCCGTGGTCAAGCTGCTGCGCCGGGCCGGCAAGCCGGTCGTGCTGTGCGCCAACTAGGTCGACGGCCCCTCCAGCGAGGCCGACGCCGCCGCGCTGTGGTCGCTCGGACTCGGCGAGCCGCACCCGGTCTCCGCGCTGCACGGCCGCGGCACCGGCGACATGCTCGACGCCGCCCTGGACGCACTGCCCGAGGCGCCCGCGCAGACCTTCGGCACGGCGCTCGGCGGCCCGCGCCGGGTGGCGCTCATCGGCCGGCCCAACGTCGGCAAGTCCTCGCTGCTCAACAAGGTCGCCGGCGAGGAGCGGGTGGTCGTCAACGAGCAGGCGGGCACCACCCGCGACCCGGTCGACGAGCTGATCGAACTCGGCGGCAAGACCTGGAAGTTCGTGGACACCGCCGGCATCCGGCGCCGGGTCCACCTCCAGGAGGGCGCCGACTACTACGCCTCGCTGCGCACCGCAGCCGCCCTGGAGAAGGCGGAGGTCGCGGTGGTGCTGATCGACGCCAGCGAGTCGATCAGCGTGCAGGACCAGCGGATCATCACCATGGCCGTGGACGCGGGCCGTGCGCTGGTCATCGCGTACAACAAGTGGGACACCCTCGACGAGGAGCGCCGCTACTACCTGGAGCGCGAGATCGAGCGGGACCTGGTGCAGATCCCGTGGGCGCAGCGGGTCAACGTCTCGGCACGCACCGGGCGGCACATGGAGAAGCTGGTCCCGGCGATCGAGACGGCCATCGTCGGCTGGGAGACCCGGGTGCCCACCGGCCGGCTGAACGCCTTCCTCGGTGAGATCGTCGCCTCCCACCCGCACCCCATCCGCGGCGGCAAGCAGCCGCGCATCCTGTTCGGCACGCAGGCGGGCACCAAGCCCCCGCGCTTCGTGCTCTTCGCCTCCGGCTTCCTGGAGGCCGGCTACCGCCGCTTCGTGGAGCGCCGGCTGCGCGAGGAGTTCGGCTTCGACGGCACGCCGATTCACCTTTCGGTGCGGGTGCGGGAGAAGCGGGGCCGCAAGAAGTAGTTTTCTGGCGCCATCTGCACAACGTTATACACATGGGTGTGGGTGTGTGCGGGCGTTGGGGTGGCTGTATGGCGGCGTGACCGCGGGGTGGCACGGCCGTACGGAGCTTGGCACCGCCTCCGCGGGAGCCGTAGGTCGTCGTGCGGACCGCACTGCGATGCCGGCGCGCGGGCTGGCGCACACCCAGGGGAACGCGGTGCGTACGCCGGAACGACCGAGCGGCCCGGGGGCAACTGCCCCGGGGCCGCTCGCGTGCCTACGGCCAGGCCCCGCGTCGACCCGGTCGACCGACCACCACCGTGGGCGGCGCGACGTACCGCTGCCGCCCCCGTGGCGAGCCGCCCTCGCCGTACCGGCCCGGCGTCGCACCGGTGCCGCTGGCTAGAGGCCGTGCCGCCCGCTGTCCCGTGGTGCCGGTGGCAGGGCCGCCGGCAGTCCCGGGCGCTGGTGGCGGCCGGTGCCCCGCCAGTGGCCGCCGTCCCAGGTGCCCGTGCGCTCCCAGCCGCCCTGACGGTCCCACCCGCCGCGCTGCTCGCGCGGACCGAACGCGGTGAACTTCAGGTCCTCCTCGCCCGTACGGTCCCCGGGCAGGGCCCGGAAGGACCTGCGGTACTCCGCGTACAGGGCGTCGAAGATCGGCGTGGCCGAGGTGCTGGCCGGCGGCTGCGGTCTGGGGTGCTCGGTCGCCGCCTCGTGCGAGGGGCGCATGCCGGGGATGGGGGGCGGCTGGTACGGATCGCGGGGGGCGGGCTCGTAAGTGTGCACGTAAGCGCCAACGACCCGGCCGCCCGTCGGATGCGGGAATTGCGGCGAATGTGCCGCTCGTGAGGCATATGGGTGAGTGTGCGGACGGGGCTGGCCCCGCGCCTGTACCGGGAACGCCGCTCCGTGCGGGGCCGGGCCGGCCGGGGGGGGGCCCCGGGCGGGGGGGGGGGCCGGCGGGCGCGCCGGGCCCCGCGCGGGCGGGGCGGCGCCCCCCCCCCCCCCCC
>NZ_JBEHZD010000807.1:0-2598 GCF_040240285.1 Streptomyces sp. HSW2009
CCGCCCGCCGGCTCAGCCCGCAGCTCCGCCTGGTCAGCCGGCTCTACAACCGCAAGCTCGGCCCGCGCCGGGGGGGGCCCCGGGGCCCGGCGGCGGGCCCCCCCCCCCCCCACCCGCGTCGAAGCGGACCCGCCCACCGGCCGAACCCGAGCCCGGTCCCGTGCCCCCCGTCCCCGTTCCACAGCTTCGGCTGGCCGGCCAGCTAACGGAGCCCGGGCCCGCACACCGACGCCGCCCCCCAACACACCGACGCCGCCCACACACAGCACGCCAGCCCCACGGGCGCGCCCCGCCTCACCGACGGGCCGTCACCGTGCTCTCCACCGCGAACAGTTCTTCCTCCACGTGGTCGAGCGCCAGGCGGAGCGCGCCGGTGGCGATGGCGGCCTCGCCGAGGATGGACTGGTCGACCAGGGGCGGGCGCAGGCAGTAGCGGGCGAGTTCGGTGCGCAGCGGGTCGAGCAGGCCGTCGAGCCCGGCCGCCCAGCCGCCGACCACGACCAACTCCGGGTCCAGCGCGAGGACCAGCGCGGTGACGTCGTGCACCAGCCGGCGGGTGAACCGCGCCTCGGCCGCCCTGGCCCCCGGGTCGCCCGCCCTGGCCAGTGCGAAGACCCGGGCCACCTGCTCCTCGTCCAGCGGGTGCAGCGGCTCGCCGGTGGTCGAGAGCACCTCCTCGGGCGTCGCCTCGCCGCCCAGCAGGTGCAGCGCGCCGATCTCCCCGGCCGCGCCCCCGAAGCCACGGTGCAGCCGCCCGCCGATCAGCGCCCCGGCCCCGGGACTCAGCCCGGCCAGGACGAAGACGACGTCGTTGGAGTGGGTCGCCGCGCCCTGCCAGTGCTCGGCGACGGCCGCCGTGTTCGCGTCGTTCTCCACCAGGACCGGGCAGCGGAAGGAGCGGCGCAGCCGCTCGCCGAGCGGCAGCCCGGTCCAGCCGGGCAGCGCCGTGCTCAGCCGTACGGTGCCGTCGGCGTCCACGATGCCGGGGCTGCCCACGCCCACCGCCCGCAGCGAACTGCGGGCCACCCCGGCGCGCTTCAACATGTCGGCCACGCCCTCGCGCAGCCGCCCCAGCCGCTCGTCGGCCGTGGCCTCGACCGTGACCTCCCGGGACATCGAGCCGAGCAGCCGGCCGCCCAGGTCGGACAGGAGCGCCGAGACGCGGTGCGGGCCGATCTCGATGCCGCACAGGTGCCCCGCCTCGGTACGGAACCGGAACCTGCGCGCCGGACGCCCCTGCCGGCGGGCCTCGCCCTCCTCGGCGGGCGTCTCCACCACCAGACCGCTCTCCGTCAGCCCCTCGATCACACCCTCGACCGTGGGCCGCGACAGCCCGGTGTCCCGCACCAGATCCGTGAGGGTCGCGGAGTCGATCGCCCGCAGCGCCTGCAACACCACGGCGGAGTTGATCCGCCGCAGCAACGACGGGTCCCCGCCGGTGAGCCGCCCCAATCCGGCCTCCCTACCTGTGAGTGTCTGCCGGATCGTATCCGCTACCGCGGGTCCCGGCGACTCCTCTTCGGGCCTCACAATGAGCCATCTCCGTGCACGTCACCCGCCCCGCAGACGCCGTCGGCGGCCACCGGTCGGCGATCGCCGCCACCGGGTGCGGTGCGGGTGCGCGCGCCGTGCCAAGCTCAGGTTCCCTCCTGCGGCGCGACGAACCCCGACTCGTACGCGGCGATCACCGCCTGGGTGCGGTCACGCGCGCCGAGCTTGGCGAGCACCGCGCTGACGTGCGTCTTGACCGTCTCGGTGCCGACCACGAGCCGGTGCGCGATCTCCGCGTTGGACAGGCCGCGGGCCATCAACCGCAGCACCTCGCCCTCGCGGGCGGTCAGCGCAGCGTGCTCCAACGCCGCCGGGGCCCGCGCCGGGCCGTGGGCCTGCGCCAGGGCCCGTACGGCGGCCGGAAACAGTAGCGAGTCACCCGCCGCCACCAGCCGCACGGCGTGCACGATCTCGGCCGGGCGGGCCCGCTTGAGCAGGAATCCGGCGGCGCCCGCGCGCAGCGCCTCATAGACGTACGCGTCGTTCTCGAACGTCGTCACCACCAGCACCTTCGGCGGCTCGGGCAGGGCGCGGAGCACGGCCCGGGTCGCCTCGATGCCGTCGAGCAGCGGCATCCGTACGTCCATGGCCACCACATCGGGCCGCAACTGTCGCACCAGCGGCACCACGGCTGCCCCGTCCGCGGCCTCGCCGACCACCTCGATGTCCGGCTGCGCCGTCAGGATCGCGCGCAGCCCGGCCCGTACGAGGGCCTCATCGTCGACGAGCAGTACGGTCACCGGCATCCGGTCAGCCTAGTGCGGCAGCGCCGCTGCCCGGCCGGGTGGTCCGGCGATCGTCGCTGGTGGGGCGGGTGTTTCGGGGGGCCTCGGGAGCCAGCGGCAGCCGTACGTGCACCCGCCACTGGTCGCCGGCGGGCCCGGCGTTGGCGTCGCCGCCGAGCAGCGCGGCCCGCTCGCGCACCCCGCGCAGGCCCCGGCCGCCGATGGGGCCGTTGCCGGTCGGGGCGCCCCCGTGGGCCCCCCCCCCCCGGCCCGGCCCGGGCGGGGGGCGGGGGGTGGGGCCCACAAGGGCGCGGGCGGCGGG
>NZ_JBEHZD010000808.1:0-2587 GCF_040240285.1 Streptomyces sp. HSW2009
GGCCCCCGGGCCCGCGGCGGGGGGGGCGGGGCCGGCCCCCCCGGGGGGGGGGGGGGGGGGGGGCCCGCTTGGGGGGGGGGGGGGGGGGGGGGCCGGGGGGGGGCGGCGTGCCCGGTGCGGGTGGTCCCGGGCGGGGTGTCGAACCGGTGGTCCGTGGTGGTGTCGGGCGTGTGGTGTGCATCGTTCCCCCTTCTTGTGCGCTGCCTTCTTGTGCTCTGCGTCGGCCACCCGCACCAGGGACGGTCGTGTGTGGTGGGCCGTGGGTGGGGCGGGGCCGGTGGTGCCCGGCGTTCGCCGCCCGGTGGACCGGTCGGGGTGCCGGGCCCGCTGGCGCGGGCGGTCTCGTAGGGCGGCGCACGGGGCGCCGGCCGTCCTGTCGTGGGGCTGAGTGGTTCCAGCATGGGCACGGCGCTCGATCGCTGTCGGGAGTTATCCACAGGCGGTCGCGTTCGTCGTACAAGCTGAATGGGCGTGCGGATCGTTCGACCGCTATCCGCGTGCGGGGCGGGACTTCACACACCGCTAGCGGGTAACGTCGGGGCGTGTCCGCTGACCCGCCCCCTCGCCGTTCGCCGAGAAGCCGCCCGGGTGCTGGACCTGCCAGCACGAGCTGGGGGAGCGCCGCCGGGGAGACCCCGTTGCAGAGCGTGCCCCGCACCCAGCGCCTGCCCCCCGATCCGCAGCAGCGCAGCCTCCAGGCGAGCTCCGTGGAGATCCGACGCAGCAGCCGCCGGCGCCGTACGGTCTCCGCCTACCGCGAGGGTGACCGCACCATCGTGCTGCTCCCGGCCCGCATGTCGGAGGCGGAGGAGCAGCGCTGGGTGGGTGTGATGCTCGACAAGCTCGCCGCCCAGGAGAGCAAGCGGATGCTGGGCGACGCCGAGCTCGCGGCCCGCGCCGAACTCCTCTCCGACCAGTACCTGGGCGGCCGGGCGAGGCCGAACACCGTCCGCTGGGTCACCAACCAGAACACCCGCTGGGCCTCCTGCACCCCCGCCGAAGGCAGCATCCGGCTCTCCCACCGGCTCCAGGGCATGCCCGGCTACGTCCTCGACTACGTGCTGTTGCACGAGTTGGCGCACCTGCTGGTGCCGGGCCACGGGGCGGAGTTCTGGCGGCTGCTCGACGCGTACCCCCGTACGGAGCGGGCGCGTGGCTACCTGGACGGCGTCGTGGCCGCGGACCGGTTGCCGCACCTCCCGGAGGCACGGGGCGAGTAGCGCGCCCCCTCCGTCCCCCACCACCCGTAACGCCCCCGCGCGCCACAGCCACGCCCCACCACAACCCCAGCCCGCAGCCAGCGCCACGCCCCTACGGCGACACACCCCGGCCCGCAGTCACAGGTCACAGGTCACAGGCATCGCCGTCACCACACCCACCGCCTTGGCTGCGCCCCACACCCACCCACCGCATGCCCACCCACCGCATGCCCACCCACCGCGCGCGCACCCGCCCGACCTCGCGGATTCCGAGGACCCACCCACGCGCGCCCGCGCCCGTCTGGTTGGGCCAGAGAGCCGCCGGGCGCCCGCCCCGAGAAACCCACCCACGCGCGCGTACGCGCCCCGCACCCCGTACACACCCACACCCCGTACACACCCACACCCACCCTCCGCCCACCCCGCGGATTCCGGGACCCACCCCCACAAGCACCCACCCACCCACCCATTCCGCACCCACCCCGCGCCCCCGGGACCCACCCCGTACGCACCCGGCCCTCACCCACTCCGCAAAACCACCCCACCCCAACCCCCCACCCCAACCCCCCACCCACTCCCCGCCGTGCCAACCATGTACCAGCCTCGTATCGGTCGTGTGCCGTGGACGGGGCTTGGCCCGGGGCGGCGCGGGGTCTCGTGGTGGGGTTGGGGCGGTGCTCACGGGGGCGGGGGCGGTGGTGTTCGGTGGGGTGTTGCGTGGTGGGGGCCGTCGCCCCGGTATCCCCGATCCGAACGGTCAGCGGTTAGCCTGACGCGCAACGAACTCACGGTTTCGGGATGGGGGACGGCGTTACGTATGGCCAGGGAATTCCAGCGCGGCCACAAGGCCAAGATCAGCGATCTGACGGCAGGGAGGGACCTGTACGTCGGTGTGCAGGTCGCGGGGCCCGGGCTCACCTTCGACATCAGTTGCTTCGGGCTTGACGCCGACGAGCGGCTCTCCGACGACCGTTACTTCATCTTCTTCAACCAGCCCAAGTCGCCCGAGGAAGCGATCCAGCAACTGGGCACCCAGGCCGGCGACACCGAGTCCTTCCGGGTCACCCTGGACAGCATCCCGGCGCACATCCAGAAGCTGTCGTTCACCGCGACCATCGACGGCGCCGGCCAGATGTCGCAGGTCGGGCCGGGGTACATCCGCATCGTCGCGGGCGGTGAGGAGGTCGCGCGCTACGCGTTCACCGGTGCGGAGTTCAGCACCGAGCGCGCCGTGATGCTCGGCGACTTCTACCTCAAGGACGTCTGGCGGTTCGCCGCCGTCGGCCAGGGCTTCGACGGCGGACTCGAAGCGCTGCTGAAGAACTTCGGCGGCGAGGTGGCGGAAGAGGAGCCCGCGCCGGCGCCCGCTCCCGCCGCGGGCGCCGCCC
>NZ_JBEHZD010000809.1:0-2582 GCF_040240285.1 Streptomyces sp. HSW2009
CCCCCCCCCCGCGCCGCCCCCCCCCGGGGCGGCGGGGGGCCGCCGCCCCCCCCCCCCCCCCCCCCCCCCCCCGCGACTGGGTGCGGGCGCACATCCGTGGCCGCCATCGCGTACGCGCGTACGCGCGCGATCAAGGACATCGGGCGGGCACAGGCCGTCCATCCCGTTCATCCGGCGCCGTGCCTGGCGCCCTTCCGTACGGGCCCCGCCTGCGGCACCGCGCGAGGGGGGACGCCCGGAACGCGCATCCCCCTCGTGTCCGAGTCTACGGCGCCCGCGCGGAGCAATTTCGGCCAGTTCCCCCACGTGGCGATCAGGCTCCACGGGCCGCCACCGCACCGGCCTGGGCCATCCACCACCCAGCCCGCCGCAGCGCTCCCGTACGGCCGTCGACGGGCCGTACGGCCAGGTCACCGGTGGTGGCACCGACCCCGCGGCAGCACGACGGCCCCGGGCTGCGGACCGCCGGGCTGCCGCTCAGGGCCGCAGCGCCGCGAACGCGGCCATCCGGCCCGCGTGGTAGACGTGGTCCTCGTCGTCGAACGCCTCGCCCCGCGCGCTCGCGCGTAGGTAGTGCGCCGCTTCCCTGCGCAGCCGGTGTCGCATCAGTTGCACCATGGTCGTGTCGTCGAGCGCCTCGACCGTGCCGCCCTCGTCCAGGTAGGCGTCAACGAACCCGCGGCAGGCGGCCAGGTCGGCGGCGAACTCACCGGTGAACTCCAGGGCCGCCCCCGCAAGTTCCACCTCCGGCGGGGCGATCAGCGCCTCGTCCCAGTCGAGCACGGCGACCAAGCGGCCGTGGCCGTCCGCCAGCAGGTTGCCGTGGTAGTAGTCACCGTGCAGCGCGTGTACCCGATCGGCCCGTTTGGCGAAGCCCGCGAGCCACTCGTCCAACTCGGCATCACGCAGGTCAGGGTGGTCGTACCGGACGTCACCCGACAGCCCGACGGTCAGGTCCGCCGAGACGGGCCGGGGCGGCACCCTCGCCTCCGCGAGCGCCCTGTGCAGCCGGGCGAGCAGGCGCGCGGCCTGCTCGCTCTGAGCCGGGTCCTGCTGGTGGGCCCACCGCCCGGCGACGTACGGCCACAGCGATACGGGGCGCCCCTCCGCGCGCGCCACCGTACGGCCGTCGCGGGTGCGCAGCGGCACGACGGCCTCGCGCAGCCCGCCGGCCGCCGCGCGCAGCGCCACCGCATGGCACCACTCGGCCTCATCCGACCTGCGCCATTCCGGGCCGATACGCACCACCACGCCGCCCTCAGGCCCCGTACCGCACGTGTCCTTCACATGATGGGCGGCTGATTCCTCACCGCCATACAGGCGTATTACGTCACCATTCAGGCGAACACCCCAAGCCCGTAAGGCAACTGCCCTGATTTGCTCCGAAAGCGAGATATCCACAAACGGCACGTCGCACTCCTCGTTCAGTTCCTGTCCATCCCGCACCTATCTCCCCGTACGAAATGGCTGGGACTCTCGGCCCGTCTTCCCCATCAACCAGACTCTCGACGCAAGGAGTCCCCCATGCGCATCCGTTCCATCGCTGCGGCTTCCGGCCTGCTGCTGGGCGCCTCGGCCTTCATCCTGCCGGCCGCTTCGGCCCAGGCCGCGGACCACCCGCACAGCCCGGTCACCGTCGCCCACCGCGGCGCCTCCGCCTACGCGCCGGAGAACACGCTCGCCGCCGTTGACGCCGCCGCCAAGCTGAAGATCGACTGGGTCGAGAACGACGTCCAGCGCACCAAGGACGGCAAGCTGATCGTCATCCACGACACGACGCTCAACCGGACCACCAACGTCGAGGAGGTCTTCCCCGGCCGCGCCCCGTGGAAGGTCTCGGACTTCACGCTCAAGGAGATCCAGCGGCTGGACGCCGGTAGCTGGTTCAACCCCAAGTTCACCGGCGAGCGGGTGCCGACGCTGAAGCAGTACATGGACCGGGTGAGCCGCAACCACCAGAAGCTGCTGCTGGAGTTCAAGGCGCCCGAGCTCTACCCGAACATCGAGCGGGAGACCCTCAACGAGCTGCGCCACCAGGGCTGGCTCAACCGGCAGCACGTCAAGCACCGGCTGATCATCCAGAGCTTCAACGCCGACTCGGTCAAGACGACGCACGAGCTGCGCCCCGACGTGAAGACGGGCTTCCTGGGCACCCCGGCCGTGGCCGACCTGCCGAAGTTCGCGAAGTTCGCGGACCAGATCAACCCGCACTTCGGGTCCGTCGACCCCGAGTACGTGGCCGCCGTGAAGGCCGTCCGTGGTGCGCACGGCAAGCCGCTTGAGGTCTACACCTGGACCGTGGACGACGCCGCCGTTGCGGTCAAGGTCGCCAAGGCGGGCGTGACCGGCATCATCACCAACAAGCCCGACGTCATCCGCGATGCGGTGAGCCACAAGGGCAAGCCCGGCAAGCCGGGCAAGCCGGGCAAGAACACCTCTGCGCAGCAGGTGGGCGCTGCGGCGTAACGCCCGCCCCCGGCAGCCCGTCGGCACGGGCTGCACCGTTCACCGCCGCGGGGGGGGGCGCCCGCCCCCGGGGGGGGGGGGGGGGGGGGGGGGGGGGGGGGGGGGGGGGGGGGGGG
>NZ_JBEHZD010000081.1:0-20147 GCF_040240285.1 Streptomyces sp. HSW2009
CCTCCCCCCCCCCCCCTCCCCGCGCCCCGCCGCGGGGGCCCCCCCCCGGGCCAAAACCCCGCCCGGGGCCGGGCCCGATGTGCGATGTGCGAGGTGGGGGACGGTGACGCGGGTCGCCCGGAGCGGGGCCAGGGACGTGAGCCGGCCCGGCCGGTGGGGCGCGGGGATGCCCGCGTGCGTCATGCGAACGTGCCTGCGTGCCGTGCCGTGCCGTGTCGTCTCATGCAGGTCCGGGCTGTCGTGCTGTGGCGTGTCAGGGCGGCGCAGCGGCAGGCAGTGGACGGGCGGACCATGCCGCAAGGGGCGCACCGCAGGTGCCGTAACGGACTGCGCCGGACACGCTGGCCACGGACGGCCCGCGCCCGCAGCGCAGCGCACCGCCCCGCCGCGCGAGGAAGGGCGATCTGGTGCGGGCGGGCCGGGCTCCTCGAAGAGCCTCCGCGGTAATGGGTGAGAACCATGTGTCGTCATGCGCGCACCGTCTTGGTGGCGGCCCGCCGGGGCCCCGTAAGACGCGGCCAGAGACGCCGCGCCGGCCCCGCGCCGGCCCCGCCCCGGCCCCGCCCCGGCCCCGCCCCGGCCCCGCACCGCCATCGATCACCGGCCGTTCTCGCAGGTCACCGCGGTGCCGGCAGGATTGTCAGTGCCGTACTCCACAATGGTGGGCGGACCGGGCGACCAGGTGCCGGAGGCCGGGCGCGAGACCGGCGGCCGGCCGTGGACGTACGGCGCGACGCGGGCACGGGAATCGGCCGGGGCGGGGAGACGGGCGTGAGCGCGCTGGGGTGGGGTTGCGGCCCTGCGGGGGGCGGCTGTGGAGGCGCGCGGCGGGATGGTGGCCGCCGGGCGAGGGCTCGTACGGGATGTGGCGTGCGGCGGTGGGGAGCGGCGGAAGCCGTCGCGGAAAAGGGCGTGGGCGCGGTGGGGGAGTCGAGGGAGGAACGGTAGTGATACGACGGGATCGATACGGCGCGTAGCGCGAGCGCGGTACGGAACGGGTGGCGGACGAGCCGGCGGCAACGGGCCGGCAGCAGCGGACAACGGGGCACGGCAGGCAGGGAGAGGCGTCATGGCGGTGTGGGACGACCTGGTGGGACAGGACCGGGTCGCTGAGCAACTCGCTGCTGCCGCGCGGGATGCGGATGTGCTGGTCACGGGGGCGGAGCGGGCGGGGGCCGGTACCACGGGCGCCGCGGCTGCGGCGGCTGGCGCGACCGGTGCGGGCGCGGCCGGCGGGGCGATTGCGGACGAAACGGCCGGTGGGTCCGGGTCCGGGCCCAGGGGTGGCCGGCGGCCGTCGGGCGCGAAGATGACGCACGCCTGGCTGTTCACGGGGCCGCCCGGTTCGGGGCGGGCGACGGCGGCCCGCGCGTTCGCGGCGGCGCTCCAGTGCGTCAGCCCGGACCGCGCTCTGGGCGGCGCGCCCGGCTGCGGCTTCTGCGACGGCTGCCACACCGCGCTGATCGGGACGCACGCGGACGTCGAGGTGGTCCGCACCGACCTGCTCAGCATCGGCGTGAAGGAGACCCGAGACCTGGTCCGCCGGGCCCAACTCGCGCCCGCGGTCGGGCGCTGGCAGGTCATCGTCCTGGAGGACGCCGACCGGCTGACCGAGGGCGCGGGCAACGTGCTGCTGAAGGCCATCGAGGAGCCCGCTCCCCGTACGGTGTGGCTGCTCTGCGCCCCGTCCCTGGAGGACGTGCTGCCGACGATCAGGTCCCGCTGCCGGCACCTCACCCTGCGCACGCCGCCGGTGGCCGCCGTCGCCGACGTGCTGGTACGCCGCGACGGCATCGACCCCGACCAGGCGGCAGCCGCCGCGCAGGCCCCCCAGGGGCACATCGACCGGGCCCGCCGGCTGGCCACGGACGAGCGGACCAGGCAGCGCCGTGCGGCGGTGCTGTCGTTGCCGATGCGGGTCGACGGCATCGGCGGCTGCCTCAAGGCCGCACAGGAGCTCGTCGACGCGGCGACCGAGGAGGCCAAGCAACTCGCGGAGGAAGTCGACACCAAGGAGACCGAGGAGTTGCGCGCGGCGCTCGGCGCGGCGGCGGGCACCGGCGGCCGGCTGCCACGCGGCACGGCCGGGGCGATGAAGGAGTTGCAGGACCGCCAGAAGCGCCGCTCGACCCGTACCCAGCGGGACAGCCTGGACCTCGCTCTGACCGACCTCACCGCGTTCTACCGCGACGTGTTGGCGCTCCAGTTCGGCTCCCAGGTGGCCATGGCCAATGCCGACCTCCGCGACGCGTTGGAGCGCATCGCGGAAAACTCCAGACCGGAGGCGACCCTGCGCCGGATAGAAGCGATCACCGCCTGCCGTGGCGCACTCGACCGCAACGTGGCCCCGCTGCTGGCGGTCGAAGCGATGACGCTGGCCCTGCGCGCGGGCTGAGAGCGCCCCGACGGCAGGCCGCCGCCCCCGCACCCACGGGCCGGCGAGTGGTCCGGGCGAAGTACGGGGCGAGCGCGTCGCGACGACGTTCACCCGTACGGCGCCAGCAATGGCAACGCTCCGCACATCCATCGATACGCTCCGATCTCGACGTGCGGGTTCGTCCGATGCCCGCCGCGTGGGGCCGTGACGAACGACTGAGGGATCGCCGATGGATACGAGCCGCCTGTTCCGTACCGCCGGGGTGCTGGCCGTCGGCGCGGCCGTACTGGCCTCGGGGTGTTCGGCGGACGGGTCGTCGACCACCGAGGGCGCGGCGGCGGCCACCGCGCGGGAGCCGACGGCGCGGTCGACGGGTTCCGGCGGCGTGGAGGGGGACCGCCCACGCGGCAGCGGTGCCACCGAAGGGCCCGACGGCCAGGCGCGCGACGGCGCCACGTGGTCACAGGACGGCGCGCGGCCGGTGGCCCCACTACGCCCGCTGCCCCGTGCGATCCCGGCGAAGCTGGAGCGCTACTACGAGCAGCGGCTGAGCTGGCGGCCCTGCCGGGAGCCGGCCAGGGCGGGCGGCCCCGGCCCCGCCGACGCGTCGAACGCGAAGGGATCATCGAGACCGGCCGGACCCGGCGGGCCGGCCGGACGGGCCGAAACGGCAGGAGCCCCGGGCACATCGGGAACCCCGGGCGAGCCGGGCGCGCAGAACCCCGCAGGCGCTTCGGCGATGCCCCCGGCCGAGCCGAACACGCCAGCCGCCCCCGCCGCCCCCACCCAGCCCACCGACTTCGAATGCACCACCCTGCTCGTGCCGCTCGACTACGCGCACCCGGACGCGGGTAGCGGCGACGTCCGGCTCAGCGTCTCCCGCAAGCGGGCCACGGACAAGGCCAGGCGGTTGGGATCACTGCTGGTCAACCCGGGTGGGCCGGGCGGTTCAGCGGTCGGCTACCTCCAGGCGTACGCGGCGCTCGGCTACCCCGCGCCGGTGCGGGCGCGGTACGACATGGTGGCCGCCGACCCACGCGGCGTGGCCCGCAGCGAACCGGTGACCTGCCTGCCCGGCCGCGACATGGACGCCTACGTACGGGTCGACCAGACCCCGGACGACGCCACGGAACGCCACCGCCTGGTCCGCTCGTACCAGGAACACGCCCGCGGTTGCCAGCGCCGCTCCGGCCGGCTGCTCGGGCACGTGTCGACGGTCGAGGCGGCGCGCGACATGGACGTGCTGCGGGCGGCGCTCGGCGACCGCAGGCTGACGTACGTGGGCGCGTCGTACGGCACGTTCCTCGGCGCCACCTACGCCGGACTGTTCCCGACCCGCGTCGGACGCCTGGTGCTGGACGGCGCGATGGACCCGACGCTGACCGCCGGGCAGATGAACCTGGACCAGACGGGCGGCTTCGAGACGGCGGTCACGGCGTTCCTGACGGACTGCGTGCGGCGGGCGGGCTGCCCGCTGGGCACCCGTGACCGGGCCACGGCCGTACGTCGCCTCGCCGAACTGTTCCAGCGCATCGACGCCAGGCCGCTGCCCACCCGCGAACGCCGCACGCTGACGGAGTCGCTGGCCACCACGGGGGTGCTCTCGGCGATGTACGACGAGGGCGCCTGGCCCCTGCTGCGCACCGGGCTCGCGGCGGCGGGGAAGGGCGACGGCACGGGGCTGCTGCAACTCGCGGACGCGTACTACGAGCGGTCGCCGGACGGCACGTACAGCAACCTGATGGCCGCCAACCAGGCCGTGAACTGCCTCGACCTACCGCCGTCCTTCCGCCGCCCGGCCGACGTCTCGAAGGCGCTGCCCGCCTTCGAGAAGGCGTCGCCGCTCTTCGGCAGCGGCCTGGCGTGGGCGGCCCTGAGCTGCACGTACTGGCCGGTCGAGGCGACCGGCGGCCCGCACCGCATCGAAGCCGCCGGCGCGCCCCCCATCCTCGTCGTGGGCACCACCCGCGACCCCGCCACCCCCTACCGCTGGGCCCGCGCGCTGGCCGCCCAGCTCTCCTCGGGCCACCTCCTGACGTACGAGGGCGACGGCCACACGGCGTACGGACGCGGCAGCACCTGCATCGACACCACGATCAACACGTACCTCCTCACAGGCCACCCACCCACCCCCGCCAAGCGCTGCTCCTAACCCCCTCCACCCCCCACCCACCCCACTGACCTGCACAAACACCCCGGAAACAACCTCGTACGGAGCACCCCGCGAAACTGTGTAAACTTGGCTCCGCTGTCACCGCCAATCAGGCGCCCACAGCATGCCGCCTTAGCTCAGTTGGCCAGAGCAACGCACTCGTAATGCGTAGGTCTCGGGTTCGAATCCCGAAGGCGGCTCAGTCAAACCCCAGGCCAGAAAGCTTCTGGCCTGGGGTTTTGTCGTTCGGTGGATGTGGCGCCGGCGCCGGGTGCGCTCTGTGCGGTTGTCTGCGGTCTCAGGTTTAGTCCCGGACGTGGGCCTGGGGGCTGCGCGGTCGGGGGCGTGGGAGTGGAGAGGAGCATTCGCCCATCCGACGCATCGCCTCTTCGACAGGTGCGAGCGGCCCGTCACGTAGCGGCGGGTCTGACTGATCTGGGTGTGCCGAAGAATTTCCATGATCGTGGGCATGTCGATGCTCAGCTCGTTCAGGATGGTGCCCGCGGTGTGGCGACTCCCGTCGGGCAGGCGGAGGTCATCGATCTCGGCCTCCGCCAGTAACTCCTGGAACTCCTCCCAGTTCTGGCAGGCCGTCCGGCCGCGAGAACACGACCCCCCAGTCTTCCCAGGCTCCACCCGCGGCTTCGCGCTCTGCGTCTTGCAGGGTGAGCGGGCCGATGAATGGCGCCGGGATCGGTACGGGGTTCCGGCTCTTTTTGGTCTTGGGGCGAGTGAAGACGAGACCGCCGACCTGCACCCGCCGGGCAGCGGACCCGTCGCCGCCATGGGTAGGCGTCTCTCGATCAACTCCCCCTTGCCATCCGCCACATCAAAACGCGTCGCACGTGAGCTCTACCAGCCTGGACCGATCCACGAGTGAGCTTTGAGAGAACCGACCTCCGGACAACTCCTAGGCGTCTCGGCCTCTCGGCCAGCGTCTTGGCGTTCGTCGTGTCGTTTGGAGGCGATTGACAGCGGTGGCTTCAAACGAGACCAAGCGGAAGCGGTTCTTCGCGTTGGATTCAGAGGAGTATCCCCTCTCACCTGTCCTGGGCATGTTAAGCGGAGACTGTCAGGAAGTGGATATCAAGATTGCCCGTAGACCTTGTTTCCGTAGGCCGCGGCGGGAGCCAGGTGACATAACGTACAGCCGGCCGTTGGTGACGACAGTCGTACCCAGATCGTGTCAGGTAAGAGTTTTCTCTCCCGTCTATCTCCACTTGGTGACGCGTTCACCCGACCAGGCGACGTCCTTGGGTGTGTGCGGAGTGAAGATGAGGAAGCGCCAGAGTTGCTATCGGGGGCAAAATGGGCAGTTTTCACACGAACGAGTGACTGGCTTCAGAACGTGCTCTCGACTTCTGTCGAGTCCGCCATGCTTGCTCATTGTCATCGACGACTAGCTTGGAGGCCATGATGGGCATCTTTGATCTCATCGAACGGAAGGTCCGCGAAAATTTCGGAGACGCGCCAGTTTGTGTGCACGTGGGAAATGTCGATGAATGCGATATTAAGCGACACCCTGTTTATTCGAAATTTCGGAGAGATGTGATCGCCGCAGGCGTCAAGTCGGCGCCGAGTTCTCGTATGTGGGAATCCCTGATCGCCATTGGTAGATTAAGCGACTTGATGGGTGATGAAACGTGGAGGTTGGTCATTCTTGATTGCATCATACCCTGCTTCCGTTCGGTTTCTGTAAGGGTTTCTCGTGATTTTGGCGCCGAGTTGGAGGAGGTCCAGTCGGCCATGGTGGTGACCGCGCTTGAGGTGTGGAACGATACATCTGCGGGTGTTTCGCCACGGCATGTCAGGGATCGCATGGTGAAGGGGGCCTTCGATGTTGCCTATCGAAAGGGGAGCTGCGCCCCGCCGGAGTATCCGATGGATGAAATGGAGCTTTTTCTTCAGTCAGAGGCACCCGCGCTGGGGTTTGGGTTAAGAGCGGCGTCGATTATCAATTCTGATCTCATTCGTGACGCGGATTTTGCGGAGCAACTCAAGGGGGAGCGTTACGGAGCTGTACTGCAGAAGCATGGGTGTATGGAAGACGTGCTGGGCTATCATGATGAAATTCGAACGGGGCGTCGATCGGGGTCGGTTAAACAGTCGGTTATGGCGCCTAGGCTGTCTCGGTTCAGTATCTCTGGCGTGAAGAACTATTACTACACTTCAGACCTATACCCTTCGTTCATTGGGCTCAAAGAAGCTGCGGTAGTGATGGGTATAACAGAATCTGCCGCGCATCGGCTCATTCGGGCAGGACAGTTCCCCTTCCCGGTGGCGCGAGCCGGGCGGAGTTACAAAGTCTCCACCAAGGCTCTCATGCATTTTAAAGAAATCCCGGATGTGATTGTCCACATGGACGACGTGGAGAACGGGGCTCGGCACGCGAGCGCCGGCGCATGGTGGTAGCGGGTGCGTCGCTAATTGTATGCCTCGGAGGTGAAACCCAGCAGCGAGCTGGCCCTGCTGGCAGGCTGCCGTGCCGGAGAGAGTGGTCTGGCCGTCGAATAAAAACTTTGTGGCCGAAAAGTTTTCGGTGTCGACAAGTCCGATAACAGATTCCCGCAAAGGGAATAGGCTGAAGCTTCCGCCCGAGGAATCGCAATCTGTCGATTTGATGGAGATTCCTCGCGTGGTCGACTCTGAGACTGACAGGCTGTGGCGCTTCGTATGGTCGGTGACGCGCTGCCATTACCTCTTCTCGCCACTGCACTCCCGCTTTGATTGTTGCCAGCCTGCGGTCGCGAAGTGTGTAGATACTGAGCGATCCACCTGGACATATTGCGCAAATCGAATAGTGCGACAATCGTGCCTGCGCGAAATGGGGTCTCGTGTGCCGTCGGCGCTGCCTGTCACGGTTGCGAAGGCCCCCTGAGGTATAGGCCCGAGTGCGAATCCCGAAGGTGGCTCCACTGAGAAGCCAGGTCAGAGTCAGTCTGACCTGGCTTTTTCTTTTTCTGAGGAGAGGAAGGGGAGGTTCGGTCGCGTCTCGCGCTACGGGGGGTGCCTCTATGTCTTTCGTCAAGGCATTTCTGTCGGGTTTGGGGTGGTTCGGGGTTGCTGGGGTTATGCAGTGAGTTCGATGTCTGTGGGGGTGCGGGATTCGTAGAAGGTGCCGTCGCGGAGCATGGCGAACAGGACGCTGATGCGTTGGCGGGCGAGGCGCAGGAGGGCTTGGGTGTGGGTTTTGCCGCGGGCTCGTTGCTTGTCGTAGTAGGCGCGGGAGGAGGGGTCGGCGTTCATGCAGGCGAAGGCGGACAGGAACATCGCGCGTTTGAGCTGCCGGTTTCCGCCTCGGGGTGCGTGTTCGCCATGGATCGAGGTCCCGGACGATTTCGTTGTGGGGGCGAGGCCGGAGTAGGAGGCGAGGTGGGCGGCGGTGGGGAAGCTGGTGCCGTCGCCGACGGTGACCAGCAAGACGGCGGCGGTCCTGACGCCGACGCCGGGCATCGGCGTCAGGACCTTCGAAAGAGGGTGGGCCACCAGCAGGCTGTTGATCTGGGCTTCCATCGCCCGGCGCTGGGTATGGACGGCGGCGAGCTGGCCGGCCAGGGACGGGATCACGATGTCCAGGGTGCCGGTTCCGGGCACCACCACGGTCTGCTCGTCCAGAGCGTCGAAGACGTCGTCGATCAGCCGCTGGGCCATGTGTGGGGCCTTGGGGCGGATCAGCTCCACGAGTCTGCGGCGGCCGGCTTTGCGCAAGGCGGCCGGAGAGCCGTAGCGCACCAGCAGCCAGGTCACGGCCTGGTGGTCTAGGCGTGGCCCAAGGACGCGTTCCAGGCTGGGGTGGAACTGGGTGAGCAGGCCGCGTATCCGGTTGGAGGTGCGGGTGGCCTCGGCGGCGAGGTCCTGGTCGAAGCCGGTCAGCACGCTCAACTCGGCGGTGATCTCGTCGGTGAGTTCCAGCGAGCGCAGGGTGTGCGGCATGGTCCGTGCGGCGTCCGCGATCACGGCCGCGTCCTTCGCGTCGGTCTTGGCCTCGCCGGGGTAGAGGTCGGCGATCCGGCGCATGGCCAGGCCGGGCAGGTAGGCGACCTGGCAGCCGGCATCGCGGGCGACGGTCAGCGGCAGGGCGCCGATGGAGGCGGGCTGGTCCACGATGACCAGGACGGTGCCGAACTTTGCGGTCAGCTTGTCGAAGACGGCCCGCAGCTTCGGTTCGCTGTTGGGCAGCGGCTTGTCGAAGACCTTCTTCCCGGCCGGGGTCAGCCCGTGGCCGTGGTGAACGGTCTTGCCGACGTCCAGGCTGAGGAACACGCCTACGTCATCGATCTCGAACATCGCGCCCTTTCCGGGATGTTCACGGTGCCGGCCTCGGCTCGGGTGTCGTGCTCGCGCATCCACGTTATGCAGACCTGCCGCCCGCGAGCCGTCCGGCATTGCGCCGGACCGGGCGGTGGCCGGACCTCTGATCAGCGTCTCCGACGAACACCCCCGGGCTCGGTGACACCACCCCCCAGGTCATGCCCTCGACAGGGGGACACAGTCATGCCGGGCCCGGAGGCCAGCGGCCCTCTTGCAGGACCGCGAAAAAGATAACGGAGAAGGGGGGCGCGAGGGGGCGTGTGAGGGTGGGGTGGGGGTGGTTGCAGTGTGGGGTGGGGGTGTTGGTGGGGTGGGGCGCCTGCACGGGAGAGGGGGATTCCTCGGATCGCCGGCGGGGCCGTTGTGGGTTCGGGCACATTGAGTACATGAACGGTTACGAAGACCAGGTGCCCGCCTATCTCACGTTCCGTATCGCCGCACAGGAAGGGCCCGTCGCAGCGCTGGCCAACCAGGAGGCGTGGACGGCACGGGAGTTGTACCCCGAGCTCATGGGGGTCGGGATGCCCGAGTTCTTCTATGCGAGAGAGTGCGAGACCGGCGGTTGGGAGCTGTGCGAGTTCGGGACCAGCGAGCCGCAGGGGACCAGGGACTCCCTGGGGAGCCACTTCCGGCGGCGGGCCAAGGGGGCCGAGGAGGCCGGGGACATGACCGCGCAGGCGGAGTGGATGGCGGCTGCGCTGCGGATGGATCGCGAGGTCGTCGACGAGATCGTGGTGCGCGGGGAGCGCTTCCGCGTCGTGCGCGCGTCGAAGTTCATCCGTATGGGCAGGAGCGGGCCCGAGCCGCCGCGCCCCTCCGACCCGGACCCGGGCGAGGTGGGGGAGTCGCACCGGTTGCGGTCGCGTACCAAGGGGTTCGTCGTCGACCCGTACGTTGCGACGGGGATGTCCGACGGGCTGCTGAAGCTGGATCTCGCGCAGTTCATCGGCGTGCCCACGCCCGGGATGCCGCCCGAGATGGGGCGGGACGCCAGGGAGGCGGTGGTGCGGCATCCGGGAGGCGTGCTGCTGCCCGCGGTGTTCATGGTGTCCGAGCGGGTCGACGGGGTGTGGAAGGCGCAGAATCCCGGGTCGTCGGACGGTACGCCGCAGGGGGCCAGGGACGGGTTGGCGTCGTGGTTGCGGGTGATGGCGCCGTTCACGATGGAGCTGACCGAGGAGGAGCGCGCGGAGTACGCGCGCGCCGCCGACGTGCTCGATGAGAAGCGCAGCAACAGCGTGTGCGTGGACGGCCGCCGGTTCCGCATCACCCGGGTCGAGCGGCTGATGCGGATCGGCCCCGACGGGCCGGAGGGCCCGCGGCCCAGCGACTTCGAGTCGCAGGTCCCGCTGGAGGTGCAGAACCAGCAGCTCAAGGACCAGGGGCTGTGGAAGGACGAGGACGAGGAAGAGAACACGCCGATCGAACTCGATGAGCGGACCCTTGAGTTGAAGGCGCTGTGGGAGCAGGAAGAGGCCCGCCGGGCGGCGGTCAAGGAGCGTAAGAAGCGCGTTTGATCCCCCTTTCTCACGCCCACTCTCCACCCGCCTGCTCAGCCCCCACCCAGTCCCGGCCGTCTGCTCAGCCCCCGCCCAGCCCCGGCCACCTGCTCAGCCCCCACTCAGCCCCTCGTCCCCTACTCCTGGAGCGCAGGTTGTGGTGGGCGTGGTGAGAGGGCGGTCTGTGTGATGTCCGTGACGAGTTGGATGACTTCGGCGCCGTACGCCTCGGAATCCACGACCTTGAGCAACAGGCAGAAGGGTTGCTCGCCATGGGTCTGTGCCAGGGCTGCGTGGTGGCGGTTCACATAGCGTGCGGCGGCGAAGTTCGTCAGGGCGCGTTGGCCGCAGATGAGGAAGATCGGACGGGCGCCTTCGTGCGCGCGTAGGCGGGCGAGGAGTACGTATTCCACGTGGCCGGGCTCCATGCGGTACACCTCGCCGCCGACGGTGAACGCACCGCACTGCGGGCCCGATTCCGTCTCGACGTCCATGGTGAATCCGGGGAGAAGGTTGCGCAGGTGGGCGGCCATGCGGTCGTTCGATATCGGGCCGCCGATGCAGAATTCGGTGATCTGCCCCAGGCCGGTTCCTGGCGCGTCGTGCGGCACGATCTTCGCTTCTGACTTGCACGCTTTGATCAGCATCGAGAGTTCGAGCAGGGCGAATACGTCCTGGCGGGCGACCGTCCAACTGGATTGGCCCGCCTTGCCGTTCACGACGAGCAGGCTTTCTTCGCCGGGGCGCAGGCCGAAGAATCGTAGTTTGCTGCGGAAGGCGCGATTGAGGGTGTAGGTGCGTACGAACCAGCCCAGTGCGGCGCTGATCCCCGAAGCCACCAGCCCCAGCAGCACGTTGCGCACGTCATCGCTCATACAGGGGATCGTAAGGACCGGCGGTGGTTTCGGCACGGGTGCGCCGGGGCACGCCGGGTGCGCCGGGGCCTGGCGGCCCGCGCTGAGCTGCTGCCCGGGGACTGGGGAAAGGAGCCCGGCCCTTGCCGCCGCCCCGCGCCGCCGTCCCGCGCCGCCCCGCCGTCGCGCCCCGCCGTCCCGTCGTCGCCCCCTGCCGCTACTCCCCCTCCCACCCCGCCGTTCGCCACTCCCGGGCCTGTTCGTCCGCGGTGGAGCTGGGGGCGTGGGCGGTGATGGCCGTGGGGAGGTCGGGGTGGACGGGGATGGTGGGGGCATCGGGGTGCGGGACCAGCGAGCCGTCGGCGGGGATGGCAGCGAGGGCCAGGGTGCGGCCGGCCAGGGCCAGTTGGTGGGCCGCGGTGACGATGGCCAGTTGGCCCTCCGCCGACCAGCCGCGGAGTTCGGTCAGGTCGACGATGATCGGACCGGTGCCGCGGGCCAGGGCCCAGCCGATCGCGCCGGTGAAGCGGTGGGCGGCGTGCGGCCCCAGATAGCCGGCGACGGAGAGCAGGCCCAGGTGCCGTTCGCTGCGGTAGCGCCATTCGATGGTCATGCTGTGGTCAGCTCCCTGTCTCTGTGCTGTGTACGGGCCGGGCAGTGCGCGGCATTCTCGCGTACGGATTCGACGCCGTCACCGGCGCCGGCGGTGTGTCCGGGCGCCGGGCCGGGGCGCCGGGTTGACGTTCGCCCGCGGAATCACGGCCGGCAGCCGGGTCCGCCCCCACCGGAAGCACCCCTACCGGATGTCCCACCCGGCCCCGCCCCATCCACCTCGGCCAACCCGGCGGCCACCCCGTCGACTCCGTCGACCCTGCTCATCCCATCTCCGCCGTCGACCCCGGCCGCCCCGTCCGCGCCCACCGCCCCCGCGGGCAGCACCCCCGTACGGGCCAGCAGTGCACGCGCGCCGCGTACCGCTTCCGGGGTCGTCGCGTACTCGTGGCCGTCGGAGCGGAGGAGCGGGAGGGTGCCGACCGAGGTCAGGACGTGGCGGTGTTCGGGGCGGATTCCGCTGGTGAGGACCGTGACGCCGCGGCGGTTGAGCTTTGCCACCGCGTCCTTGAGCACCAGGGCGCCGGTCGCGTCGATGGTGGTCACCCGGGACATGCGCAAGATCACCACGCGTACGTCGCTGACCTCGCTCAACTCCAGCAGGAAGCGGTGCGCGGCGGCGAAGAACAGGGGGCCGTCCATGCGGTAGGCGACGATGTGCTCGGCGAGCAGCGCGTGTTCCTCGGCGGTGTGGTCGCCGGCGGACAGCGGCACCTCGTCCAGGCGGACCTGGAGGGCTATGGCGCGGAGCGCGAGGACGCCCGCCACGGCCAGGCCGATGATCACCGCGTACACCAGGTCCAGGGCGAGCGTGGCCGTGGCGGTGAGGACGAGGACGAGGGCGTCGGAGCGGGTCGCCCGGGTCATGGCGCGCAGCGAGCCGACCTCGACCATGCGGATCGCGGTGGCCAGCAGGACGCCGGCGAGTGCGGCGAGCGGGACGCGGGAGACCAGTGGGGCGGCTGCGAAGACGATGCCGGCGAGTACGGCGGCGTGTGTGAGGGCGGAGAGCCGGGAGGACGCGCCGGCGCGCACGTTGACCGCGGTGCGCGCGATGGCGCCGGTGGCGGGCACGCCGCCGAAGAGCGGCGCGGCGATGTTGGCCAGGCCCTGGCCGAAGAGTTCCCGGTCGGGGTCGTGCTTCTGGCCGACGGTCATGCCGTCGGCGACGGACGCGGACAGCAGCGACTCCAGCGCGGCGAGCGCGGCGACCGCGACCGCCGACGGCAGCAGCGTGCCCAGCGCTCCCAGGTCGAGGAAGCCGAGCGAGGGGGCCGGCAGGCCGGCGGGCAGGTCGCCGATGGGGGGCGCGGCGTCCAGGTGGAACGCCTGCGCGACGAGGGTGGCCGCGATCACCGCGACGATGGAGAACGGGACGGCCGGCCGCCGGTGCGCGCCGATCAGCATGAGCGCGGCCACGGCGACGGCGAGGCCGACGGCGGTCCAGTTCGGCCCGTCGGCGAAGTCCCGGACCGCCCGCCAGGCGACGACCAGCACCTGGTCGCCCTCGGGCTTGTCGACGCCGAGCGCGTTCGGCACCTGTTGCAGGCCGATGACCGCGGCGATGCCCAGCGTGAAGCCCTCGACGACGGGCGCGGGCACGTACCGCATGTACGTACCGGCCCTGGCCAGCGCCAGCCCGACCAGTAGGACGCCGGCGACCAGGCCGACGGTGAGGACGCCGCCGGGGCCGTGTTCGGCGGCGATCGGTACGAGGACGACGGTCATGGCGCCGGTCGGGCCCGACACCTGGAGGTTGGAGCCGCCGAAGACGGCGGCGAGCGCGCCGGCGACCACCGCGGTGGCCAGGCCCGCCTCGGCGCCGAGCCCGGAGGAGACGCCGAAGCCGAGGGCGAGCGGCAGCGCCACGATGGCGACGGTGAGGCCGGCGAGCAGGTCGCGGCGCGGGTTGCGGGTGGCGTCCGCGAGGTCGGCGCGGGCCGGCAGCAGTGCGCCGAGCCGGCCGAGCACGGCCCGTGGGCCGCGGGGTGCCGTGCTCAGCACGGGACCCTCCCGCCGCCCTGCAACTCGGCCAGCAGCGCGTGTTGGCCGGTCAGCAGCTCGGTCAGGATGCGCCGCGCGGCGTGCATGAGCTCGGCGACGTCGCCGCCGGCGAGCGCGTACACCACGGTCGAGCCGTCACGCCGCGAGCTGACGATGCCGGACCTGCGCAACATCGTGAGCTGCTGGGACAGCGCCGACGGCTCCACTTCGATCGCCGCGAGCAGCTCCCGTACCGGCATCGGGCCGTCTTGCAACAGCTCCAGGACCCGTATCCGTACGGGGTGGCCGAGCATGCGGAAGAACTCGGCCTTGGCCTGGTACAGCGGAACCGACACGCGACCCTTCTCTCCGACCGGGGCGCCCGCTGGGGGCGTCGCGTACGTCTGGGCGGTCGTGCCCGGGGCAGCCCCGCGGCAGCCGCTGGTGCGGGTCGTCGTGGGGCGACCGCCGGGGGCGGCTGCGGTGCGGCGCCTGCCGTGCGGGGACTGCGGGGGATGCCCGTGGGCGGGGCCCGCACATCGGCTGCGGGCACGACCCGCACACCATCTAATGAATTGCAGAATTTCGCAATTGAGATACTCGCCACTTACACTGCCGCGGTGAGCGAGAACCTTCCCCCCTGCCCCGAGTGCGCCAGCGCCTACACCTACGAGATGGGCGCGCTGCTGGTCTGCCCCGAATGCGCCCACGAGTGGTCCGTGACCTCGACCGGCGCGGCCGATGAGACCGCCGGTGAGCGGGTCGTCAAGGACGCGGTGGGCAATGTGCTCGCCGACGGCGACACGGTCACCGTCGTCAAGACCCTCAAGGTCAAGGGCAGCCCGTCCGGCATCAAGGCCGGCACCAAGGTCCGCAATATTCGGCTGATTGCGGACGGTGTGGATGGCCATGACATCGACTGCAAGGTGGATGGTTTCGGGCCCATGCAGCTCAAGTCGAGTGTGGTGAAGAAGGCTTGATGTTGGGTGGCTCGAAGGGGCTCGTACGGACTCGTGCGGGCTCGGTTCGAGCCGGTGGGGCTGATGGTGGCTTGGGCGGCTGATCTGTGAGGTGGGCTGTACGGCGGGTTCGCAGCGCGAGTCCGTCGTACGAGTCCGTAGTGCGGGCTTGTGCCGTGGTGGGTGCGGTGGCTGGACTCCGACCGGCTTTTGCGGGGGGCTCGGGAGTTTCGGGCCTGGGCGGATGTGCGGGGGCGGCGGCGCAGCGGGCGGCTGTGGCGCGGGTGGAGCGGGCCATGGGGGGAGTGGGATGTGGAGGCCGGGAACGTTTTCGTCGCCACTGACATCAACGCGGTGTGCAGCCGGTGGAGAACGCCATGGCCACCGCGGAAGCCCTTGCCGCGGCCTTTGACCGGTGGCAGGAATCCGATCGGGGCCTTGTTTCTGTTTATGGCGTACCTCTGAATGCCTTGATCGGCAATCGAGATTTCTGAGCGGGGAGTTCTGGGCAGGGAGTTCTGGTCCGGGAATCCTGAGAGGGGTTCCCGAGCGGGGGGTTGGGGGCGGTTTCGCTTCGCTTTGGGTGCGCTGGCCGTGCGCGGGCGCGCTGGTCAGCGCGGGGCTCGGGGCAGTGCGCCGGCGGTCTGCCGCGCGCCGGAGCCGCGGCGTGAGTGGGGGCGATGCGCGCACGCCTACCGCCCCCACCTGCGGAGATCGCTTCCCCGCGGACCCCTGACCGCCCCGCCCCAGCCATCCCCCGCCCCCTCCTCCCGCTCGACTTCCTCCCCCTCGCCCCGGCCGTCCCACCGGCCCGGTAAAGAGGCGGGAATCAACTCCCTTCGCGCAGCGGCCAATTTGTCGCTATCCGGCTTTCAGCCCGACTGTTAGCTTGACTGTAAGTCTCGTCGGAGAGGATGACCATGACATCCGTACGCCGCAATGTGGAGATTGCCATTCTGGTGTGCCCCGGTTATATGCCGGTCGACATCATCGGGTTTCACACCGCCTTCGGGCTGCTGTCGGGCGTGAATGTGCATCTCGTGTGGAAGGACCGGGACGAGGTGGTGGGGATGCCGAACTTCCCCACCCGGGCCACGACGACTTTCGCGGAATGCCCGGCCGATCTCGACGTGCTGTACGCGGGGGCGGTACCGGCCGAGGTGTTCGAGGACGCGGAGGTGCTTGAGTTCCTCGCCGATCGGGGGAGTCGGGCGACATGGGTGGCGGGCGTGTGTGCGGGGGCGCTGTTGATGGGCGCGGCCGGATTGTTGCGCGGCTACCGTGCCACGACCAATTTCCAGATGCGCGACAACCTCGCCTCGTACGGCGCGATACCGGCGCGCGGGAACGTGGTCGAGGACCGGAATCGGATCACCTCGGGCCCGGCGACCGGGAGTTTCGAGATCGGGCTGCGCCTCATCCAGGCGCTGTTCGGTGACGAGGCCGCACGGGAGATGGAGTTGCTGGTGGAGTACGCGCCGCAGCCCCTCTTCGGCGTCGGCACTCCCGAACTCGCAGGTCCCGAACTCACCGACCGGGTAAGGGCGATGGCACCCGAAGAGCGGACGCCGTACGACGAGGTGGCGGAGCGGGCGGCGCGGCGGCTCGGCATACGCGCCGAATCCGCCTGATCGACGGGGCCGGACGGACCGGCCGATCCGCTGCGACCGACCCAGCCGATGCAGCCGGTCCCACCGGTCTCATCGGCTGGTTGCGGGCTGATTCCGTCGATCCGGCTAATCCGGCTATTCCGTACGTGATGGCCCCTTGGCTGCGAGACTGGTGGGGAATTCCAGCCGTCGTGCCCGCCGTCAAGGAGAGCCGCAGTGAACACAGCGCCCGAGATGCCGTGGTCGACGGTGATGCTGTTGATCAGCGCCGGACGGCACCTGCAACGCCAGATCGAATCCGACCTCGCCGACATCGGCCTGTCCTTACGGCAGTTGGGCGCGCTCGGCCACATAGCGGGCAGTCCCGAACTCTCCTACAGCGACCTGGCCCGCCGTGCCGGAATCACCACCCAGAGCATGCGCGCCACCATTCTCATGCTGGAGGAACAGGGCGCCGTGCGTTGTGACCTCGCCGGTCAGGGCCGCCGCGCCCACCTCGAACTCACCCAGGACGGCGAGCGCCTCCTCGCCGAGGCCCGCCGCATGATCTCGCTGCGCGACCGCACCTTCGCCGAGGGCCTCGAAGCCGAGGAGGAAGCGGCGCTCCACGCGGCCCTGCACCGGGGGTGCAGGACCCGGCGGGAGCGGGGGGTTCGTGGGTGGGGTGAGGGTGGGTGACGCACCCGACCCCCGCTCGGGGCCCGGCCCGGCACGGACTCCCGTGACGCACTCGATCCTCACTCCGGCCCCCGCCCGGCACGGCCCCCCCGTGACACACTCGATCCCCACCGCAGGGTCCCTCCCGGGTCGCCCCGTGGGCGGTGGGGTGTGGGGGAGGTCGTGGGTTCTTCTGCGTTGTTGATCGTGTTGGAGCGGGGGAGTGGCGTCCCGTTGCAGCAGCAGGTGTGTGATCAGGTCACCGCGTTGGTGCGGGCGGGGCGGTTGCGGCCGGGGGACGGGGTGCCGGCCTCGCGGGAGTTGGCCGCGCAGCTCGACGTGTCGCGGACCGTCATCACGCGGGCTTACGAACTGCTGCGGGCGCGTGGGGTGTTGACGGCGCGGCGCGGTTCGGGGACGCGGGTGGCGGCGCGGGCGGAGCAGGTGGCGGATGGTGCGGGTGGAGCGCCCGCCGCGTTGTCGGTCCTGGCGCCGCAGCCGCCGCGGGACACCGACGGGACGGACGCGTTGTGGCAGCCGTGGGAGCCGCCGCCCGCCGGGCGGGCCGGTACGGCGCTGGACTTCCGGCACGGGACGCCCGCCCTTGCGGCGTTCCCGGTGGCCCGCTGGCGGCAGTCGCTGCACGACGCTTACGGGCGCGCGGACGTGGACGCGCTCGGGTACGGGCCGGCCGAGGGGGCGCCCGCGCTGCGGCGGGAGATCGCAGCCCTGGTGCGGCGCAGCCGGGCGCTGGACGCCTCGCCGGACCGGGTGGTGGTGACCGGCGGCGCCACCCAGGCGCTGGACATCCTGGTGCGGGCGCTGGTCGCGCCCGGTGACGTGGTGGTCATCGAGGACCCGAGCCACACCGTGTTGCGGCAGGTCTTCGGCTGTTCGGCCGCGTCCGTGGTGCCGGTGCCGGTGGACGACGAGGGGCTGCGGGTGGCCGACATCGACGGCTGTGTACGGGCCAGGGGGCTCGATCCGGGGCGGGTGAAGTTGGTGTACGTGACGCCCTCGCACCAGTTCCCGACCGGCGTCATCCTCTCCGAGGGGCGCCGCCGCGCGCTGCTGGCCTGGGCGTACGAGCACGGCGCGACGGTGCTTGAGGACGACTACCACAACGAGTTCACCTTCTCCGCCGAGCGGCTGCCCGCGCTCGCCGCCGAGCGGCACCGGGAGACCGTGGTGTACGTGGGCAGCTTCAGCAAGACCCTCTTCCCCGCGCTGCGCATCGGGTACGCGGTGCTCCCCGCGCACCTGGTGCGGCCCTTCCTCGGCATCAAGTGGATCACCGACCGGCTGACGCCGACGGTCGCTCAGGAGGCGCTGGCCGACTTCATCGCCAGCGGCGCGTACACCCGCCACATCAGCCGTATGACGCGGCTGTACCGGCAGCGCAGGGGGCGCCTCCTGGAGGCGCTGTACGAGCACTTCGGGGCCGGGGTGCGGATTTCGGGGGAGGCGGCGGGGCTGCACGTCCTGGTCACCCTGCTCGGTGCGCGCGGGGTGTCGGAGGAGGAGATCGTCCGCCGCGCCGCCGCCCGTGGCGTACGGATATACCCCGCTTCCGGATATTTCGTCCAGGGGTCGCCGGCCGAGCCGACGTTCCTGATGGGGTACGCGGCGCTGTCCGTCGCCCGGATCACCGAGGGGGTGGCGCTGCTGGCCGCGGCGGTGCGGGAGGGGGAGCAGCCGGGGTGAGGGGCGGCTGTCGGGTGGTGTGGGTGGGTGGCGGTTGCTGGGGCGGGTGAGGCGTGGGTGAGCGGAGCGTGGGTGAGTGAGGCGCGGGTGGGTGGGTGAAGTGGGGGCGGCGGAAGCGGGGGCGGTGGGCGTGCGGGACCGTGCAGTCGAAGTGGCTCTTGGCGGTGCGGCCTTCGGCGGACAGGGTGGTGGAGTAGGCGGGGGACTGGCTCGGGTCGAGCGGGAAGCCGGGGCGGTCGGGCAGCACCGTGATGTCCTGGTCGGCCTGGAGCCTGGTGGTCATCGCCCACCACAGGTCCGCGTCCGACTCCAGGTCGACGTCGTCGTCGACCGACACCACCAGCTTGGCCATCCGGAACTCTTCGAGCACCGCCAGCGCGGCCGGCCGGATCGCCGCGTCGTCCGCGACCGTGCGGTCCGAGCGCCACTGGAGCACCACCATGAGTTGGCCGCCGCCCGCCGTGTGGCAGTGCACGGCCGCGATCGGCGCGCCCCGCTCGCGCAGCCGGGCAAGCACCGCGGCCTCCATGCCGTACCCGAGGAGGATCGACTGCTCGTGCCCGGGGCCCGAGCAGGTCTGGAGGATGGCGCCTTCGCGGGCGGTGATGCCGGTGATCCGTACGGTCGGCAGGGCGGGGTGGGCCCGCCCCTGGTAGCCGAGGAACTCCGGGGTCGCCGCCGGGCCGCGCGGGTTCTCCGGGACCGGCTCCGGCCGCAACTCGCCCTCCAGGACGTACTCGGCGTGCGCGATGCACTCCGCGTCCACGGTCAGGCAGTCGGTGAGCTCGACGGGCGCGCCGGCCAGGCCACCGGCCACCGCCAACTCGTCCGTGCCGCGCGGCACCAGCGAGGTCGGGCAGCAGGAGGCGAGCAGCACGGCGGGGGCCAGGCCCAGGTGGATGGCGACCGGCAGCGGCCGGCCGGTGCGTTGGGCCGCCTGGTGGGCGGCTTCCAGGTCGCGGCCCGGCACCATCCACAGGGTGAGCAGGTCGGGCCCCTGCACGCACATCCGGTGGATGGAGAGGTTGCGCACCCCCGTCTCGGGGTCGGTGGCGAGCACCGCGCCGAGGGTCAGGTACGGTCCCGCGTCCTCGTCGGTGAGGACCGGGAAGGGCAGTGCGCTCAGGTCGGGGGCGAGCCGGACGCGGCGCGGGGCGGCCGGGCCCGACGGGGGCGCGGGGACCGGCGGTACGGGCGCCGCCACCGCTGCCAGCAGGCGGTACGGGAGCCTGGCCGGGGTCGTGCCGAGGAGGGCCGCGGCGCGTTCGCGGGTGCCGTAGAGGCCGATGAGGACGGCCCGCGGCGGCCGGCCGGCGGCGGGTGGGGTGACGCGCTCGAAGAGGATCGCGGGGCCGGGGCCGGTGGGCGGCGGGGGCGGGGTGCCGGCCCCCCGCGCGTACCGGGAGGAGCCCCCGAACGCGGCCGGGCC
>NZ_JBEHZD010000810.1:0-2582 GCF_040240285.1 Streptomyces sp. HSW2009
CCCCCCCCCCCCCTTTTTTTTTTCCCCCCCCACCCGTCTCGTGGGCTCGGATATGTGTATAGGGGGCTCGGATATGTGTATAAGAGACAGCACCCGGCGTACGCGCCGACACCGCCGGGCCCCGAGACGAGGCCGCCGCCGCGCGGGCCGCCCCTATCCGAGCCCCCTCCCCTACCGCGCGAGCCACCTCTTCGCCGCCCGCCTCCTCACCACCTGCCGCCACGGGCTCACGCGAGGCCCGCGCCGCATCCCCCGCCGCAGCCACCGCGCCAGAGGCAGCAGCGGGCGTAGCCCCGGCCTCAGTGCCAGCCCCAGCCCCAGACGTGGCCCCAGACGCAGCCGTGCGCGATGCCGCTGGCGTGCGCGGACTACCCAGTGAACCCGGGGTGTTCGGCGTTCCTGCGCGGGGCTCCGGCGCGGTGCGGGCCTCGGGCTGGTGGTGCGGCGTACCTCCGAGGGACGTCCGATCACCGCTGGCCCCCACCGGGGTTGCTCCCGCGGCAGACGGGGCCCCTTCAGTGCCCGGGTGGGCCGCGGCGGAAGGAGGGGCGGGCGTGCCGGACGGGGGCGGGGTCGAGGGGGGTTGCCGCATGGCGCCCGATGTGGTCGACGTGACTTTTTCCTTGCCCTGGCGTGACACGGAACCTCCTGACCTGCATTAATGCGCTGGTGGATTGATTATGGACGTGTTGTGCATTGGACGCATGAGGGGGCCTTGCCTACCGTCGTGGACATGCCTCCTGCTGATACCGAGGCGTCCACCGACTTCCGAGTGGGCGCCTCCACCGCGCCGTCCCCCATCCACGCGACGACCACGCCCGCGCCGTCGAGCCGTTCGGGCCGCATGACGGCCCCCGGCAGTGCGTGCCCCGGCGCCACCAGCGCCTCCCAGCACCGCACCATGGCGCCCCGCACCACCGGCTCCGCCAACCGAGCCGACCGCATGGTGCACACCGACTGCGTCGACGGCCCCCACCGCGCCCCGCGCGGCGAGCACGCCCACCAGGCGGTGGCCCCCAAGGCCCACCCCTGCGGCACCCACAGCGCGGAAGCAGCTCAGGCATCGACCTCGAACTCCCCTGCCACGCAGGCGAGTTCAGTGGACGGGCGCAGCTCCAGTCGGGTAGTGGCCAGTGGCGGTGCCGGCAACGGCATGGGGCGGGGGTCCGCCGGGACGGGAGAGACGGATGCCGAGGGCGGCAAGCTGCGTCCCGGTGGGCCGGGATATCGGCGGATGAGCCTGGGGCTCTTCGCGGCAGGCATCTCCACCTTCGCGCTGTTGTATTCCACGCAGGCGCTGCTGCCCGCGATCTCCGGCGACCTCGGAGTGACGCCGGGTCAGGCGAGCTGGACCGTATCGGCAGCCACCGGCGCGCTCGCGCTCGCCGTGCTGCCGCTCAGTGCGCTCTCCGAACGGTTCGGCCGGCGCACCCTGATGACCGTGTCGCTGGGCATCGCCGCGGTCGTCGCGCTGCTCACCCCGTTCGCACCCAACCTGGGTTGGCTGATCGCGCTGCGGGCGGTGCAGGGCGCGGCGCTGGCCGGGGTGCCGGCATCCGCGATGGCCTACCTCGCGGAAGAGGTCCGGGCCAAGGCGCTGGTCGGCGCGATCGGCCTGTTCGTCGCCGGTAACAGCATCGGCGGTATGACCGGGCGCATCCTCACCGGCTGGGTGGCCCAGGCCTGGGGCTGGCGCGCCGCGCTGGCATCGGTCGGACTGCTCGCCGCGGCGTGCGCGGTGGCGTTCCGGCTGCTGGTGCCGCCGGCCCGGCACTTCGCTGCGCAGCCGGCCGGGCCGCGGGCGCTGGCCCGCACCATCGGCGGCCATCTGGCAGATCCGCTGCTGCGACGCCTGTACGCGATCGGGGCGCTGTTCATGACCGTGTTCGGCGCGGTCTACACCGTCATCGGCTACCGGCTGGTCGCCGAGCCGTTCGGGCTGCCGCAGGGCGTGGTCGGTTCGATCTTCCTGGTCTACCTGGTGGGCACCCTCTCCTCGGCCGCGGCGGGGCGGTTGGTCGGTCGGCTGGGGCGGCGCGGTGCGCTGTACCTGGCGGTGGGGACCACGTCGCTCGGGCTGCTGCTGTCGCTGGCGGATGCGCTGCTCGCGGTGGTGCTCGGGCTGGTGTTGATCACCGCGGGATTCTTCGCCGGGCACGCGGTGGCCTCCTCGTCGGTCAGCCGCACCGCGACCACCGGCCGCGCCCAGGCGTCCGCGCTCTACCAGTCCGCGTACTACCTGGGCAGCAGCGCGGGCGGCACGTTGGGCGCCATGGCCTTCCACACGGCGGGGTGGGAGGGCACCGTGGTCCTCGGGCTCGCGGCGATGGTCGGGGCGGCGGGCATCACGCTCTACGCGACGCGTCGGGCGCTGGCCGAGCGGCGGGCCCTGGCGACGGCGCGCTGACCAGCGGCGCCACCACCGTCCCGCGTACCCACCGCCCGCGGGGGGGGGGGCCCCGGCCGGCGCGGCGGGGGGGGGGGGGGGGGGGGGGGCCCCCCCCGCGGGGGGGGGGGCGGGGGGGGCGCGCCGATATCGCTGTTGCCACGGCGCGAGGGGGTGTGGCCGTGGCAGGTGCTGA
>NZ_JBEHZD010000811.1:0-2570 GCF_040240285.1 Streptomyces sp. HSW2009
CGCGCGCGGGCGCGGCCGACCGCGGCCGGCGACTGCGCGGTCGGCCCCGCCGCGGCCCTCGCGTCCACCCGCCCCAAGGCCGACCTCAAGCGCCTGATCGCCTACTCGTCGGTCGGCCACATGGGCTTCGTCCTGCTCGGCATCTCCACCCTCACCCCGACCGGCGTCAACGGCGCGCTGTTCGCCAACATCGCCCACGGCCTCATCACCGGGCTGCTGTTCTTCCTGGTCGGCGCGGTCAAGGAGCGGTTCGGCAGCAGCGACCTCGACCAGCTCGCGGGGGGCGCACGGGCCGCGGGGGCCGCGCTCTACGGCAGGGCGCCACGGCTGGGCGGCCTCTTCGTCTTCGGCGCAGTCGCCTCGCTCGGACTGCCAGGACTCGCCGGATTCTGGGGCGAAATGCTCGCCATGTTCGGCGCGTACGAACCTGCCGCCGGCCTCAGCCGCCCCGCCTACCTCACCTTCCTCGCCCTCGCCGCCTTCGGCACCCTGCTCACCGCCGCGTACCTGCTGATCGTCGTACGCCGGGTCTGCATGGGCGAACCCGATGCCGGCGCCACGCCCGTGACCAGCGGCGACGGCGCGACCGACAGCGGCGGTGCGGGCGCTGTCGGCGGCATCCCGGCGGCCGTTCCGGTCGCGGTCGCGGCGGCCATGGCGGGGGACGGTGGCCCGCCCGCCGCCACAGCGACCCAACCCGCCGGCGCGCACCCCGCCGACCCGGGCGCGGGCCGCGCACCCGCCGGCGTGCGACCGGCGGGCGCCATCGACGACGTCCACGGCCACGAACTCGCCACCTGGACGCCCCTCGTCGCCCTCACCGTCATCGCCGGACTCTGGCCGGCGGTCCTCCTGGGCCTGACCGACCCGGCCGTGCAGCACCTTCTCGGAGGCGGGAGCTGATGAACACCACCGCCGCGAGCGCCGTCCAGTCCATCGACTGGGTGGCCATCGCCCCGCCCACCATCACGGCCGTCGTGGGCCTGGTCGTGCTGGTCGCCGACCTGTTCCTGAGCGAGCGCCGCAAGCCGCTGCTCGGCTGGGTCTCGGTGGCCGGACTCGCCGTCGCCGGCCTGTCCCTGCTGCCGCTGCGCACCACCGACCGCAGCACGTTCTGCCTGGTCAACGACGATTCGGTGTGCAGCTACGTGGCCGACGACTTCACGGTCGCGCTGCAACTCCTGGTACTCGGCGGTGCGCTGCTCACTGCCCTGCTGTCGCTGCCGGCCGTGACGGAACAGAAGCTTCCGGTCGGCGAGTACTGGTTCCTGCTGCTCTCCTCCACGGCCGGCGCCGCGCTGCTGCCGGCCTCCCGTGACCTGGCCACCCTGGTCATCGCCCTGGAAGTGGCCTCGCTGCCCGCCTTCGCCCTCGTCGGCCTGCGCCGCGGCGACCGGCGCTCGTCGGAAGCGGCGCTCAAGTTCTTCCTGTCGTCGGTCGCCGCCACCGCGGTCACGCTGCTCGGCGTGAGCTTCGTCTACGCCACCACCGGCAGCATGCACGTCGCCAAGGTCGCCGACGGCCTCACGCACGTCGACCCGCGCCTGGAGACCCTCGCCCAGACGGGCGTCGCGCTCACCCTGATCGGCTTCGCGTTCAAGACCGCGGCGGTCCCCTTCCACTTCTGGGTCCCGGACACCTACGTCGGCGCGCCGCTGCCGGTCGCCGCCTACCTCTCCGTCATCGGCAAGGCGGTCGGCTTCACCGGCCTGATCATCGTCACCGTCCGCGCCTTCCCCTCGTACGCGGACGTCTGGGGCCCGGCGCTGGCGGTCCTGGCCGCGCTCACCATGACGATCGGGAACGTGGCGGCCCTGCGCCAGCGCCCCGACCATCCGCACAGCGCCGTCCGCCTGCTGGCCTGGTCATCGGTCGGGCAGGCCGGCTACCTGCTGGTCCCCATCGCCGCCGCCGGCTACGCGGACTCCACCACGGACGCCGAACACGCCATCGGCGCCACGGTCGCCTACGCCCTGATGTACGCCGCGGTGAACATCGGCGCCTTCGCGGTGGTCGCCCTCGTCGCCCACCGCCCCGCCGGCCGTACGGGCCAGGGCCAGAGCCAGGGCCAGGACCCGGGCCGGAACCAGGTCGAGGGCCACCGCCTCACCGACCACCGCGCCCTGTACGCGACCCATCCGCTGGCGGCCCTCGCGCTCGGCTTCTTCCTGCTCTGCCTGGCCGGTCTGCCGCCGGGCATCATCGGCCTGTTCGCCAAGGTCGCGGTCTTCTCCGCGGTGGTCGACGCGGGCCTGGGCTGGCTCGCCGTCGTGATGGCGCTCAACGTCGTGATCGCGCTCTACTACTACCTCCAGTGGACGGCGTCCCTCTTCCGGGCCCCCGCCGCCACGGCAGCCCCCGCCGCCGCTGCGGCAGCCTCGGCCCCGGCCCCGGCTGGTTCTGCGGCAGACGCCCCCGGCGCCGCGGCAGGGGGCCGGCCCGGTACGCCGGCACATCCCGGCCAGGGGGGGGGGGGGCCCCGGCGCGGCGCGGCCCGCCCCCCCCCCCCCCCCCCGCCCCCCCCCCCCCCCGCCCCGCCGCCGCGCCCCCGCGCGCGCCGCCCCCCCCCC